>JAYVVR010000376.1:0-3259 GCA_043786835.1 Armatimonadota bacterium
GACACCAAGCAGCTTGCGTATCGCCGGGGGCCGCTCGTGTTCGCGTTTAATTTCCACCCCACCCACTCGTACCAGGACCTGCGGTTTCCAATGCCTGACGCCGCCGATTATCAAGTCATCTTGAACACCGATGATGCTGAGTTCGGCGGGCTGGGCCGAGGCGCCCCGAGCTTCATTTATCCACGCCAGCCTGTGCCGATGTACGGCCATGCCCAGAGCATCCAGATTTACCTGCCCAGCCGCAGCGCCCAGGTTTTAGCACCAATCTTTCCCGGAGGACACTTGATATGATCGCGCAAGTATCCGAAACAGAGCGCAAAAAATGGGCTCGTGGCGAATGACGGCAGCTTCTCGAACTCGGCATTCTGGAAGAAGCCCGGTTTGAGCTGATCCACGGAGACATTGTTCCAAAGATGACCCAGCATGAGCGGCACGTTTACACCTGTAAGCAGATCCAAAAAGCGCTTGAGCGGCAGTGATGCGTCGGCCTTTGATTGGATGCCTCCCGTGTTAGAACCCCTGCCGCCAATTAGGACCCCCTCCCGCTCGTTCCTCGCTCCCTCCCCTGTTAGGGAAGGGCCAGAGAAAGGACAGGAAGAGACTAATGACGAACGCATTGCCTCCGCGCTATTCTGTATTGCCCTTCCCTAACAGGGGAGGGAGCGAGGAACGAGCGGGAGGGGGTCCTAATTGGCGGCAGGGGTTCTAACACGGGAGGGGGTCTAAATTCTTGAAAAGACAACACATAGAAAGAATAACGAATGCAAGAGATGATTGACCCGCAGCAGTGGGAAACTGTTGCGCCCTCCTTTGCGGCCCTGGCTTCAGAGGAACTGACCGCAAGCGGCGTCTCCGACTGGCTGCTGCGCTGGAGCGAACTCGAAAAAACGCTCGGCGAGGCAGGCGCGAAAGCCGGGCGAGCAAAGTCGGAAGACACGACCGACCAAGTCGCCGAAGCGGCGTATTTGAGCTTTGTGCAGCAGATTGTGCCACCATGGACAATCGCCGCGCAGATACTGAAAACAAAGCTTTTGGCCGTGCCGGGCTTCGCGCCAGAGCCGAACCAGGTACAGTTTTTGCGGCGACTGCGGAACGATACCGACCTATTTCGGGAAAGCAATGTTCCAATTCAGGCCCAGCTTCAAACGCTGGCAAACGACTACGATAAGCTGACCGGGCCGATGACGGTGACGCTTAGCGGCAAAGAGCTGACACTGCCGCAGGCGGAAAGCTTGGACTTGGATACCGAGCGTCGAGTGCGCGAAGACGCCTGGCGGGCCGTGCAAAATCGCTGGCTTCAATCGCGCAGCGACCTAGATACTTTATATTTACAGATGCTGCCTTTGCGGCGTCACCTTGCTGAGAACGCCGGGCTGCCTAACTATCGGGCATTTATGTGGCGCAGCTTAAGACGCTTCGATTACACGCCGGAAGACAGCCTGGCGTTTGGCGCAGCGATTGAAGCCGAAGTCGTGCCGCTCGCCCGGCAGATTTTGGACGCCCGAAAGCAGTCGCTTGGGGTCGAGACTCTTCGCCCATGGGACCTGAATGTTGACCCCGCGGGCCAAACTCCGCTGCGTCCGTTTGCCGATGTCGCCGAACTTGAAGCCGTGACGGCCCGTATCTTTGACAAAATAGACCCCGCGCTTGGCCGGGACTTTGAGAAGATCCGGGAAGGCTTTTTGGATTTGGACTCGCGCAAGGGCAAAGCGCCCGGCGGCTATTGTGCGTTCTTTCCGAAAACTGGCCTGCCGTACATCTTTATGAATGCGGTCGGCACCGACAGCGATGTCCGGACGCTGCTGCATGAAGGCGGACATGCGTTTCATGGGCTGGCGTCAAGCGCCGCCCAGCCGCTTCTGTGGAACCGGGGCGCTCCGATGGAGTTCAACGAAGTCGCGTCCATGGCGATGGAGCTGCTGGCCCTGCCGTATCTTAGCAAAGAGAGCGGCGGGTTTTACACGGAAGACGAAGCAAAACGTGCCCGGCGGGAGCAATTGGAGAAGAGCGTTTTGTTCCTGCCGTATATGGCCGTGGTGGACGGCTTCCAGCACTGGGTTTATGCCGACGCGCCCGAAACCGTCACGGCAGCCGATATGGACAGGGAGTGGGGCAAGCTGTGGGACCGTTTCATGGGCGGCGTGGACTGGTCGGGATTCGAAGAGGAGCGGGTCAGCGGCTGGCACCGCAAGCTGCATATTTTCACCGTGCCGTTCTACTACGTCGAGTACGGTTTGGCACAATTAGGGGCGCTGCAGGTGTGGCGCAATGCCCTCCACGATCAAGCTAAAGCAGTTCGAGACTACCGGGCCGCGCTGGCGCTCGGCAATACGCGCCCTCTGCCGGAGCTGTACGCCGCCGCCGGGGCGCGGCTGGCATTCGACCGCGAGACCGTCGGCGAGCTGACCCAGCTTGTAGCGACGCATTTGGGGGACTAGGCTTGGTGAGCAGACGCGGAGACCAGCACTTCCAGCCCGGTCCCTATGGTGATAAGCAGGCTGTAAAACATGACCATCAAAACAACAAGTGAGAGAATGGCGGATGTGCGTCTTGCCCTGCGGTTGACGTACCTGACGCTTGCCTGGAT
The DNA here is from genome assembly GCA_043786835.1 of Armatimonadota bacterium. GTDB lineage: Bacteria > Armatimonadota > Armatimonadia > Armatimonadales > Capsulimonadaceae > JANXMY01. The sequence goes on from JAYVVR010000376.1 coordinate 2,588, forward strand.
GACGCTTGAAGGGGCGGCGGCGCTGTGGCTGGGGGTGAAATCGCACAGTCTTCTGCTGGAAGGGTTCGGGGCGGACAGCGTCATCGAGCTGTTCAGCGCAGGCGTGCTGCTGTGGCGGCTGCAAGTCGAGGCGGCAGGAAAGGCAAGCGCGGCAGAGGTGGAAGGGGTCGAGCGACGGGCGGCGCGGCTGGTCGGGTACACGCTGTACGGCCTGGCGGGCCTGGTGGCCGCGAACTCTTTTGCCGGAATTTTCGTTTATCATAGTAGGGCAGACACGCACGAAAGTGTTTGGGGGATTGGGATTGGGCTGATCGCCAAAATCGGGATGCCGGTGCTGGCGGGCTATAAGCTCAAAGCCGCGGCCCGATTGAACTCAAGAGCGCTACGAGCGGATGCGATGGAAGCGATTACTTGCGGCTATCTATCGGTGGTTTTGATGATCGGCCTGGCCGTGACACGCGTATTTCCAAATTTATGGTGGCTGGACAGCGCCGCTGCGCTAGTGCTGGTGCCGTTTCTGATTAAAGAAGGCCGGGAAGCGGTGACCGGAGAGTGCGGCTGCGGGACAGGATAAGAGTATTATGCACATCGACTGGCAGCAAATCGGGGCGATGGCGGTTGTCGCCGGGGCATCGGCGAGTGTCGGGCGGCGGGTCTGGAAACAGATTGCGG
>JAYVVR010000377.1:0-3253 GCA_043786835.1 Armatimonadota bacterium
CCCGGCCTATCTGTGGGACAGGACCGCAAATCGGCCCACGCCGGAAGTCACGCTGACAGCGCAGATGCCGCCGATGTTTTTAATGCAGACGCGCGGCGACGAGTTTTTGGACGCCGACTTGGACGCAGCCGCGCTTCAAAAGCAGGGCATTCAAACCGCGTGCCGGATTTATGCGGCGGGCGGACACGGCTGCGGCCTGCGTCTGCCGCCGAAGCTGCACATGGCTTTGATGGACGAGCGCAGGGAGAAGTCAAACGCGCTGGCCCGGTTCTGCATTCCAGGCTGGCCTGAATTGTTCGAGATCCAGCGGTTTAAATTGTCCCGGTTGGTGTCGAAATACTCGCCGGCCGCGTACTTGCCGGCCATCGCCCCGTAATTCAGCCAGGGGGAAAGAAAGTCGGTCGAGATGCCTTTGACGTCGTCGAGCCGGTAGCCCTGGACATCCAGCGCTTTCGTGAGCCAGTCGCCGCTTTTTTCCAGGTTTTCAAACGCCCAGCCCTGCCCGTCGGTCCCCTTGAAGCCGTTTATCGGGGCAAGGTCGCGACCAAATTGGTAGGCGTAGTCATCGCCGGGGCTTGGCACATTCGGGTCTTCCGGCAGATGATTCGTGCCGAATGCCCAGTGGAAATCGCCGGGGCCTTTGCCGAAGCGGCCACGGTTCGGACTGCCGTAAGCGTCCACATAATTAAAGTGATACTGCCCATCGTCGCCGGAGCGGTGGTTGTTCACGATGTCAAGCAGGACATCGAGGCCGTTTGCCCGCAGGACAGCGACTGAGCGCTCAAGCTGCTCGCGAGTTCCAAAGCGAGTGGTAGTGGTTCCCTGCTGGTTTTTGCTGCCGAGATCGTAATCGTCGAAAGGGTCATAGCCGCTGGAATAGCCGCCGGACGCGCCTTTGAGGCAGGGGAGAATCCAGACGGCGGTAAAGCCGGCCTGACGCATCGAAGTCGCCTGCGACGCAAGTTTGTCCCACCACCAGGGTGCGGACGCCGTCCCTGCCGCATTTTTATAAAATCCCTGCATCAGCACCCCAGCCTGGGCGGCGGGGCAGGCCAGCAGGCCGAGCAGCACGGCGGTTGACGCCAATTTTTTCATGCCCGTTGAAAGTCTGGCGCGTTTTGTTTGCAGCTTCATCGCAGTTTCTTTTCCTTAACCTAACCGATTGGGAAGACGCTATTTTGCCCTGTAAGCCGCCCTGCAGGGTACAATCAGTTCAGACTATGAAACTTCTCATTCACGTCCTCGCCGACCTGTCCGTACTCGACCCGACACCGACAACTTTGCAGATTGAAGCAGCGTCCCTTACTGGGGTGCAGACCATAGAAGAAACGACCCTGATGCTGATCCCCTTCGCGGCGGCAGAACCGTTCCGGGACTTTTACGAGAACCCCTGCCGGCGCTTTTTGATGCCGCCAGGCGAGACGTGCATTGACTACACGGTCCTGGTGATCCTGCCGGATACGCGCTGCCCGGCACAGGACTCCTACGAAGCCGACGCTTTGCATCTGCCGACGGCGACGCTCCTTTACACCCTGCCGTCGCGCTACTGCCAGTCAGATAGACTCGTCGCGATGGCGAATGACCTCTTCGGCGACGCCCCGCCCGGTTTCGCCCGTGTGCAGGCGATCTGCGGCTGGATCAACTCGCACATCACCTACCAGTACGGCGTTTCCGATACCGGAACGTCTGCGTATGACACGGCCACCCAGCGCACTGGGGTCTGCCGGGACTTCGCGCACCTTGGGATTGCATTCTGCCGGGCGTTAAATATCCCGGCCCGCTACGTTTCCGGCTACTGTTTGGGTCTCGACCCGCCCGACTTTCATGCCTACTTCGAGGCCTATTTAGACGGCCGCTGGGCCGCCTTCGACGCCACCGCCGCCGCCCCCCGCCCCGCGCTCGTCCAGATTGCCGTGGGCCGCGACGCCGCCGACTGCGCCTGGTCCACCTTCTACGGCTACGGCGAAACACGCTATTTATCGGTAGAAGTCAGCGAAGCGCCCGAGTAGTCCAGACACAAAAAAAGCCCGGTCTCATTTGCATGAGACCGGGCGGTTTTGTGCCGAGAGTGCCTGCTTACGGCCCGGCGCTGACAGCCATTGCCGTCCAGCCTGCATAGGGTCCGAACTCATGGTGGGTGAAGGTGCCGAGACTGTTGTCCAGTCCCCAGAGCGAAGTCAGTCCATTCGGCTGGGTCCATAAAATGCGGGAAAGGCCGTCGGGGCTGTCGGCCATCGCTTGCGGGGTCCAGCCGGCGTAAGGACCGTACTCGAAATGGCTGTATCCAGGGTTGCCCGGCGTATTGTTCCAGACGGACGACGCACCGCTGACATGGTTCCACTGGAAGTGGAGTGTGTTGTCGGGGCTGACCGAAAGGGTGCGGGCCGTCCAGCCGGAATACGGGCCGAACTCGGTGTGAGTGAACGCCCCGGCAGCAGTGTCGAGTGCCCACAGTGAAACAAGGCCGCTGGTCTGCGTCCAGAGAATGTGCGTCAGGCCATCGGGACCGTCGGTGACCGCTTTCGCCGACCAGCCGTCATACGGGCCGTAATTCTTAAAGCTGACTGCGCCGTCCGCCGCGCTGAGGCTCCACAGCGACATCTGGCCGCTCGTATGGTTCCATAAGATATGGTCAGTGTTGTCCGGACCGACCGATATGCTCACAGCAGTCCAGCCGGGGTAGGGGCCGTATTCGGTATGGTCAAACGTGCCGAGGAGGCTGTCCAGATGCCAGACCGAAATCTGGCCGCTTGTTTGAGTCCAAAGAACACGGGAGAGGCCGTCAGGACCGTCGGCGACTGCCTGAGCGGTCCAGCCGTCATACGGGCCGCAGACCTGCTGGGTGGCTTTCCCATCGGCGCTGCTCACATTCCAAAGGGCCATCTGCCCATCGGCTTTCGTGCATAATAGGTGGGTCGCAGCAGGATTTGTGTCCGCCCGGAACAGCTCGCCCGCCGCGCTGCCGCCGCCGTTCACAGTCGTCCCGTAGACAAGGCCGCTGCTGCCGGCAACAAGCGACGCTCCCACCCCGTCGCCGGGCTGGAGGGCATACAGGGACGCATAGATGCCATCCGCGCCGATCCGGTAGACGGTGCCATGGGCCATGTCGCTGCCAACAGTCGTCACGCCGTACAGCGCGCCGACTTTATCGAGCGCCAGCGCCGAAATCGGACAGCCGCCGTCACCGCCGGGGACCGCGATATCGGTTCCCAAGAAGTCGTGCAGAGCCGCAAACCCAGTGCCGTCCGTGCCG
>JAYVVR010000378.1:0-9104 GCA_043786835.1 Armatimonadota bacterium
GCATTTGGCGGCATTCAGACGCCTGCCGATGTCGCTGACTGCCTCCGGGCCGGGGCCGACGGCGTGGCGGTCACCGATGCCGTGACCCAGGCCCTCGACCCGCAGGCCGCCGCCGCCGAACTGCGTGCTGCGATTGAAGCCGCTTGGCGAGTGATTCATGGGGTGTAAGTAAGGGCTATCGGCGAGGGCATTCATGCCCTCGTAACACATACGCCCTCGTCACAATCGATACCCTCCCCCTTGACAATCTCTCCCGCTTCCGTCATAATAATCAAGAACCATTCTCCGTAAAGAAGCGTTATAGATTAGATATGCAAACGAATACAGACACACGGATCGAATACCTGCGCGAAAAGCTGCACGGCAGCGGATGCCGGATCACCCCGCAGCGGCTGTGCATTCTTCGAGCCTTGGTCGAGTCCAACACGCACCCAAGCGCCGAAGAGATTTACGCCCAGGTGCGGTTCGTCTCGCCGACAACGTCGCTGGCGACGGTCTACAAAACTTTGGACACCCTGCGCGATTTAGGCGAAGTGCTGGAACTCCAGCCCGGCGATGGACGGCAGCACTATGATGGTGTTCGGTCCTCCTTCCATCCCCATGTGATCTGCACCCGGTGCGGCGAGATTCGCGATGTCGAAATCGCCGGCCTGTCCGGACTGCCCGCCCAAGCACAATCGGCGTCGGGCTATAAAATCTCCGCCCCGCGCGTTGAGTTCTATGGGCTTTGCCCCGCCTGCCAAATCTAAGAAACGACAGAAAGAAACTAAGCATGAGTGTTACCGAACAAACACCACTGGCCGACAACGCGCGTCTGATTAGAGCGATCGAAAGCAACTGGCAGGAGGAAACCGAAGGGGCAATTACCTACCAAACTCTGGCCGACCGCGAACCCGATGCCCGGCGCAAACACATCCTGGAAGGGCTGTCGAAAGCCGAATCGGCCCATGCCAAACTCTGGGAGCGGCGGCTTCAAGAGCTGGGCGCACCAACTCCCCACTATGACGGTTCGCCGACCGGAGTGGTGGACACGCTGGTCAACAAGATCGGTGGCCCTGATGCCACCCTGCGCCGGATTGAAATGGATGAGCGTAAGCACGTTGCCCATTACGGACGCCAGCTTAAAGAACTCGGTGATGCGGCAAGCGTTGACATCTTGAACACGGTCATGGCGGATGAAAAAGCGCATTCCCATGCATTGAAGCAGATGCTGGCCCCGGCATCGTCGGCAGATTTGCCGATTGGACGTATGTTCTCTCGGCCCTTGAACCCGCAGCAGGCTTTAGACGATCTGCGAGCAAGAAAAGGGCATCGGTCCCCGGCATCCTGGATCGGCGATGCGATCTACGGTGTCAACGACGGCCTTGGGGCGATCTTCGGCATTGTGTCGGGTGTGTCTGGTGCGACGGCGGGCGACCAGAAATATGTCCTGCTGGCCGGGCTTGCCGGCATGATCGCGTCGGCGCTTTCGATGGGGTCGGGAGCGTACCTCGCGGCAAAAAGCGAGCGGGAAATCTACGAAGCCGAAATGCACCGCAAGCGGGCGGAGCTGGAAGAAAATCCGGAAGAAGGTATGGAAGAGATGGCTCTGGTGCTGCAAGTCAAGGGCCTGCCGCATGAGGACGCCGTCCGGGCCGCCGAGCATCTGTCGAAGGACCCCGAGCAGTTTCTGAAAACGCTGGCCGCCGAGCAGCTTAATTTAACCGAGGACGCGCTTTCCAACCCGCTGGTGTCTGCGACTTCGGGCTTTATTTCAACAGCAGTTGGCGCATTTATCCCGATTATTCCGTTCTTCTTCCTGCACGGTCCTGCCGCGATTATCGCTGCCGCTGTGATTTCACTGGCGGCTCACTTTGCGGTCGGTGCGGCTAAGACAATGATTACAGTTCGCTCATGGTGGAGCAGCGGCCTCGAAATGACCCTGGTGGGCGCGGCCGAGGGCCTTATTACCTATTTCATTGGAAAGGGTATCGGTGGCCTGGCGTAACCTCACCGGGGTGAGGTGCCCACAGCGTGGTGGTCTTTTTGGACAAACAAAGCTGGTCTTATGCGCTCTCGACAACAAACCGTACTCGCAGTAGCTGCCGCCATGGCAGGATTTCTTGGCCTTTTAGCAGTTATCGAAGCGCAGCACCCGCCTGTGTTGCCGCCGGCGAAGCAAAATATGGCAGCGGCTTCGGAAAACAATCCGCTGGCAGGCGTCGTCGTTGTGCTGGACCCCGGTCACGGCGGGGCCGACCCCGGTACGACCGCCGGGCCAATCTCGGAAGCCGCGCTGACCTACCGAATCGCGGGGGAACTTGCGGCTTCGCTTAAGGCACAGGGCGCGAGTGTCGTATTTACCGTTCGTAGTCACGCTTTAGACCCGGCGCTTGCGCTGGCTGAGACGCCGCCGGAGCGGCCCGCCGATGCTGTTCTCGCGGCGACTGCCGAGCCGCTAACGCTGCGCCATTCCCCGCGTCCCCTCTGGCAAAGGGCGGCTGCCGCCCGCAAAGTCTGGGCTGAGCGTGTTCGGCACGACCCCCATGCGGTCCGAAACGTCTTCTTTGTCTCCCTCCATTTTGACCAGTTTCCTTCGGATGCTGTGCAGGGTGGCCTCGTTTGCGTTGACAAGCGGGGGCATACTATCCCGGCGCTGGCCCTCGCACTGGCCGCGCAGATGCGCCCCGACAGTCTGCGCCGCACGGAAGACTTTCACGGCATCGCTGGCCTGTCGGGCCGGAAGCTGGGCGTTCTCGACCCTCTCTACAACCCCGTGCCGGAGCGTGTGCTTTTGGAGGTCGCGACGCTGTCTAATCCGCAGAACGCACTGGAAGCAGGGGATTCGGCGTGGCGCGGCGAACTAGTCCGGCGGATCACGATAGCAATTACTCAGACCCATCAGCGCTGAAAAACTTTTATGATGCTTCAATATCTTTTATCTCTGCCGGCGGCGATGGCGATAGACCCCGCACTTCGGACTAGGCTGGCAGCTTCTGAATGGGTGGTAAGCTCCGATCCCCCCGGCGGCTTTCTCGGCTCGGGCGGCGGCACGGCCTTTCTGCTGGCAGAAGGGTGGCGTCTCTCGGGGACACCGTCGTTTGTGGACTGGCTGCATAGCGGGCGCAAAATGATTGTTCACGGCGGCGGCCAGAGCCGCCGTCTGCCCGCATATAGTCCGGTCGGCAAGCCATTTCTGCCTTTACCGGTGCTGCGAGGCGAGCTGGGGCAGCGGCTGGATCAAACGCTGCTGGACTTCCAGGCGCCGGTCTTTGAGAGCGTTTTGTCGTCGGCCCCGGCATCCTATGTCGCGGCGGTTGCCAGCGGCGATGTCCTGCTGCGTTTTCAGCCTTTAACGTTTTTGCCGGAAGCGGACGTCCTCGCGCTTGGGATGCCGGCGACCCCGGAAATGGCCCAAGCGTTCGGCGTCTTCTTCTTCAGCCGCGACCATCCCCAGACACTGGCATTTTTCCTGCAAAAGCCATCAGCAGATACGATTCGGCAGTTATCAGAAGAGTATTTCTTTCTTGTAGACACCGGATTCTGGCTTCTCAGTGAGCGGGCGGTCTCTGTCTTGATGAGTCGGTGCGGGTGGGACGCCGACGCGCAGGAATTCAAAAATGGCCTGCCAGACTCCTATGAGCTGTACGCCCGGTTCGGTCCGGCCCTCGGCGTGGCTGCGTCGGAGCCGGACCCAGAAATTGGGACGCTTCAAACGTCGGTGCTGGCTTTGGCCGACTCCGAGTTTTACCACCTCGGCACCAGCCGGCAAATGATCGAGTCGGTTTCGCGCCTGCAAAACCGCCGCTCCGAGCAGGCCGGATGGGGGGAAACGCGTCCGCACCCGGACCAGTTTATTCTGAACTCCCTTTTTGACCCGCCCATTCGCCGGGCCGCAAACCATACGCTCTGGATCGAGAACAGCGTGATTCCGGCGTCGTGGGAACTTTCCTCGGAGCATGTGCTGACCGGCGTTCCCGAAAACGCCTGGGCGCTGACTCTCGAGCCGCGTGTTTGCCTCGATTTTGTCCCGGTTGGTACCGAAGACATCTGCGTTCGTATGTACGGCATGGACGATGCGTTCCGGGGGCGGCTTGCCGACCCGAAAACCTTGTGGCTAGGCAGAAGCGCAGGCGACTGGGCGGCAAAGCGCGGCATCATCTGGGACAATCCTGAAACCGATATTTACGAAGCAGCGCTGTTCCCGGTACTGCCACTTTCTGCCCTCACATCCGAGTTTTTGACCTGGCTGTTCGCGTCCGTGCCGGAGCCGAGCGACACCAACGCAGCGTTATGGCAAAACTGTGCACGCGTGTCGGCTCAGCAGATTAACTTCCAGGCGAACACCCAGCGGATCGCAGCCCAGCGTGAAGAGATCACGCGAATGGTCCTGCCGCTGATGCGACGCCGGCCCGGACGCAGCACGTTCTACGAGCTGGATCTGGCTGCGACCGCCAAATTGATAAACCGAATTGGTGTGCCCCTCGCTGAAGATGTTGAGGAGATTAAATCCGCCCCGCCGCTCGTTCAGATGCAGGACGCCATGCTGCGCTCCGAAGTTTTGCGTCTGACTCGTCCGGACGCTGCCGCCCGTGCTGAGGGGGAAGCGTTCGAATGGCTCCGGCAGTCCCTGCTTGGACACAGCGCACTCCAAGTCACGCCGGTGCGAAACGTCTTAGAAGACCAGATTTTGTGGGGACGCAGTCCTCTGCGGTTCGATCTGGCCGGCGGCTGGACCGACACGCCGCCGTACTGCCTGAAGCATGGCGGCCAGGTCTTAAATGTCGCCGTCAACCTCAATGGTCAGCCGCCGGTGCAGGTATTCGCGCGTCCAGCCTCCGCCCCTGAAATTGTGCTGCGCTCGATAGATTTGGGTTTGGAGCGGCGCATTCGAACCTTTGAGGAGCTAGACACGTTTGCCCATCCTCGCAGTGAGTTTGCCTTGGCGAAGGCGGCGCTCAGTCTGGCCGGGTTCCTGCCGCGTTTCCATCAGAGCAGCGGCGAAAAAACGCTTTCAGAGATGCTGGCGGCGTCGGGAGGCGGGATTGAGCTGTCGCTGCTTGCGGCAGTGCCGCATGGCTCGGGTCTCGGGACAAGCTCGATTTTGTCGGCAACTTTGCTGGGAACCCTGTCTGAGTTCTACGGCCTCGGCTGGGACCGTCAGGCCCTCGTGACCCGAACATTGCTGCTGGAACAGCTTGTGACTACTGGCGGTGGCTGGCAGGACCAGGCCGGCGGCCTGTACCCCGGCATTAAACTGTTTGAGACCCAGCCCGGCCTCGACCAGAAAGTCTCCGTCCGCTGGGCGCCCGATTCGCTTTTTGCCCCGTCCAGCGCTGGCGGCGCGATGCTTTTGTATTACACGGGAATTACGCGGCTGGCGAAGAACATTTTATCGGACATCGTGCGCGGGATGTTTCTTGGGGACGCGCAAGTGATGGCCTGCCTGCGGGACATTGGGGTAAACGCGTTTAAGACCTATGATGCCCTCGGCAAAGGCAGTTATGAAGCACTGTGCGCGCGGGTGCAGGAAAGCTGGGCATTGAACCAGGCACTTGATGCCGGGACGAACCCGCCGGAAGTCCAGGCGATTTTCGAGAAAATCGCCCCGTTTCTCGCCGCCGGCAAGCTGACCGGGGCCGGCGGCGGCGGGTACCTTTTTCTCATGGCGCACGACGAAACGGCCGCCAAGCGCATCCGGGAGCGGCTGACTGCTGAGCCGCCGAATCCCCGTGCCCGCTTTGTCGAGTTCAGCCTCTCCAATACAGGGACACAGATTACCCGGAGTTAACTTTGGGTGAGGCCCGCTTTGCGCCAGATGTCGTCCATCGCCGCGCCGACTTTCTGAAGCCGGGCGGTATCCGACGGCAGGGCGCTGAGATCCACAAACGGCTCCGGGATGACCGGCCCTTCGTAACCGATGGACTGAAGGCTCTGCAAGAACGCTGCAATATCAATGACGCCGGTCGCGCCGGGTAGGTCCCGAACCCCATCAAGCTGCTCGTCCACCGCCACCCCGAGCGGCGCATCGTTGACATGGACGACAACGACCTGCGCTGGTGTCAGCGCCCGAAGCTGCTCCGCGGTGCCGTGGGACGTGTACCAATGGTAGCTATCTAAAAGCAGGCCGATGTTCGGGCCGATTTCCCGGCCCAGCGCCAGCATCGCGTCCATCGTATGGATAAACGGAAACTTCTGGGTCTCGCGCAGGGTTTTCGGTCCGATAAACTCCAGTCCCAGCGATAGGCCATGCTCGGCCAGGATCTTTGCAATTGGCGTGAAACGCTTGACATGGAACTTTGTGTTTTCGCCGAACTCACGGTCATCAGAGCAGGGCATAATCCAGGTCATTGTCCGGGTCACCCCAATTGCCGCCGCTGCTTCCGCGAGGTGCGGCAAATCGTTCAAGCCGCTGCGCCAGACATCTTCCGCCCCGCGCCATTCGATCGGCAGGCCGAACGCCGCCGGTTTGATGCCTGCTTCGGCGAACTTTGCGGCGACGGCATCTTTGCCTGACGCTTTAATCAAGTCCGCAACCTCCGACGGGTTGATTTCAACCCCGTTGAAGCCGCCGGTTTTTGCGGCGGCAAGTGCGTTGTCTAAGTTAGTGGCAGAGACCTGGATTGCGCCGGGGCTGAGTGCTTGGTACATGGTATTCTCCTGTGATGAGTAGCGAATTATCGCCATTAAAATGCACCCAGATTGGAAATCCGGGTCTTTTGGAATGATTGTCTGCGGCAGACAATCGCACTTCGAAAGACCTGGAATTCATTCCAGGAAAAGGGCCGCGCCGCCGTTCGCAGCACAAAAAGCTATGACCCCCTCTCTAATATTAGACCTAGCCGGGACCTTTGTATTCGCCCTTAGCGGAGCGACCGCCGGAGTGAAGCGGCGTCTTGATTTGTTCGGTGTGCTGGTACTGTCCTTTGCAGCCTCGGTCGCCGGCGGCATTTTTCGTGACCTGCTGATTGGGTATACCCCGCCGGCGGCGCTGCGAGACTGGCGTTATCTCGGAATCTCCCTAGCCGCCGGGGTCGTCACTTTTATTTGGCATCCCCGGCTGTCGCGCCTCCAATCCCCCATTCTGGTATTCGATGCCGCCGGGCTGGCGCTGTTCGCTGTCTCAGGAACCCAGAAAGCGCTGGCGCTTGGCCTCAGTCCGGTCATCGCGGCACTGCTCGGTCTTCTGACAGGCATCGGCGGCGGCATCGTCCGGGACGTTCTGTTAGCGGAAGTGCCGTTAGTATTGAGAAAAGAAGTCTATGCCGTCGCCGCCCTCGCGGGAACACTCGTTGTCGTGGCGGGTCATCTGCTGCATTTTTCAGTTCTGGGCGCAGAGATTGGGGGCGCGGCTCTTTGTTTCGGCATCCGCGTCTTTGCCATCCGGCGCGGCTGGCAGCTGCCCCACGCAGACTTTCCCGCAAAATAGGAAGTCCCCTCATCCCCCAATAATGGGGGAGTCAGGAAGGACGCAAGCGCGTCTTAATCTCTATTGCTCCCCCATTATTGGGGGGCGGGGGACTCCTCTCCGACCTACTCAAACGGGCCGCGCAGGAACGACAATACCAAATACCAGAGGGCCAAATACCAGACCCGGCGGCCTACCCCCGGCGCGGTGCTCGACGCCAGGCCGATGACGCCGTGCAGGACCCCGGCAGGCCGGAGGGCGATTTTGTTCTTCGAGCAGGGCTGGCAGCGTGTTCCTGCAGGCGTGTAAACTGTGCATTTCGGACAGATAGGCGACTCGCAGCGTCCGCACCGCAGGCGTGTCGCGGCTTTCGGGTGCTTCGCACAGCAGAACTCGCCGTCGCCGCCTGGCACAGCCACGGCTCCAGTTTCTCGCAGCTCGCCGCCGCATTCGCCGCAGAACTTTTTGCCGCCGGGGTTCGCGGCCTTGCATTCGACGCAGACCATAGCCATCGCCTCCGTAAACTGTTAGTGCTCACACTCTCACTATTCGCCGCTCGCTTCAAATATCCTTTAATTCGCCCGAGGCAGGAAATTAGGAGCCATTTATCGTACTCTGGTCTTACGCCAATCCGACAGTCTTTCTGCTATTGGGCGTTTACTGGGCGCGGAGTTTCCGACGCCGATCTGCTGCACTCCGCCAAAGCCATCGGGTACGAGGCCGTCGAGCTGATTGGGGAAGCGCTGTTTGACGCGGCGCGGGACGCCGGGCTTCAAATCGCGGCCCACAGCGGACCGCAAAGCATCTCCGAGGGCTGGAACGATCCTGCCCAGCACCCACGCCTGCTGTCCGAGCTCGGCGTGTGTTTGGCGCTGGCCCAAAAGCACCAGATCCCAAATTTAGTCGTGTTCAGCGGTAATCGGCAGTCGGGTATCTCTGACGAACGCGGGCTGGAGCAAACGGTGCTGGGGCTGACACGCACGGCGGCATTGGCGGAAGATGCCGGGGTGACTTTGGTATTGGAGCTGCTGAATTCGAAGCGTGATCATCCCAATTACCAGTGTGACCATACGGTCTGGGGCGCGGAGGTCTGCCGCCGGGTCGGGTCGCCGTACGTGAAGCTGCTGTACGACATTTACCATATGCAGGTCATGGAAGGTGATTTGATTGCGACTATTGAAGCCAATCACCCGGTTATAGGGCATTATCACACTGCCGGTAACCCCGGCCGGCAGGACTTGGATGCGTCCCAGGAGATCGCTTACCCCGCCGTGTTCCAGGCCATTGCCCGGACGGGATACGGCGGCTATATCGGTCACGAATTCCTTCCCAAAAGTGAGCCGGTGGCAGCGCTCCAAGCGGCCTACGATCTTTGCCGCAATCAGCTTTGACATGGCCGGTTTCGCCCCGGCGCATTGAGCGGCACAGCCCGGTCTGCACCCTGGCCGGAGGGGTTTATAAACCGCAAGCCAATATGCTATAATCTTTTTAATCAACAGTGAGAGTTTTGCATGAGGAGTATTGATTTCGGTTATGGATACCAGTGATTTTCGCAACGGCATCTCGATTGTTATGGACAATGACATTTATACGATTACCGATTTTCAGCATGTCAAGCCCGGCAAAGGCGGGGCGTTCGTTCGCTCGACTTTGAAGAACATCAAAAATGGGCGCACGATTGAGAAGACCTGGCGCGGCGGCGAACGTATGGAGCAGG
>JAYVVR010000379.1:0-3240 GCA_043786835.1 Armatimonadota bacterium
GGGTCGCTGACCCGGATGGGCGTGGACTCGGTCGAGCTGTATCAGCTTCACCGGCCCGACCCGCTGACCCACCCCGCTGAGACTGCCGCTGTCTTGGACGCGCTGGTCGCTGAAGGCTTAATCAAATCGGTTGGAGTCTCGAACTACTACCCGCATCAGACGCTTGCGCTGCAAAAGTACCTGAATGCGCCGATTGTTTCCAATCAAATCGCGATCTCGCTGCTGCGCTTGGACCCGATTTACGAAGGCGCGGCAGGTGGCACAGCGACTAGCGAGGCGTCCGGCGCAGACAGCGGCGACGGCGTTTTAGACCAGTGTTTAGAGATGAGCATTACGCCGCTGGCCTATAGCCCGCTTGGCGGCGGCTGGCTGTCCGGGCGGCGCGACCCTCCTGCCGATGCGCCCCCAGCGATTGCCCGAACCCTGGCAGCTTTGCGCGAAATGGGTCCGATCTACGGCGACGCGACTCCTGGACAGCTTGCGCTGGCCTGGCTGCTGGCTCATCCCGCCAAGATTATCCCACTGGTCGGCTCGAACAATCCTGCACACATTCAAGAAGCCGCCGCCGCTGCATCAATTACGCTCTCCCGCACCGATTGGTACAAGCTCTGGACCGCCGCACGCGGCGTGTCCGTTCCCTAGCGCGTAAAAAAGCCCATTTTGGGTATCAACAGCGTATGAACCAAACACAGACAATCGAGCGCGGCGACTGGGCCGCCTTTGCCGAGGATTTTTCCAAGCAGCACGCCGGTGAGAATGCGTCGCTGGAGATGGTTGGGTCGGACATCGGCGCCCAGTACGCCGCCGAAAACCTGCCATTTGTCGGCATAACTTTAGAAGCTAAAGGCAGTGCCGCCGGCTCGCTTACCCTAATGCTCGGCACCGAGAGACCGAACCATCTGGAGCGGGTGATTGCCGGCCCGCAATCACTGGAAGTGCATCTGACGCCTGAAGGCGAGACGATTTTGAAGATCCAGGCGACTGACGAGCCGACCCTGCTTCTGCATTTGGCACCGCTGATTGCTCTGCCTGCGCCGCAGTCTTGACCTGCTCGGCGAGGTTTCGACCTGCTCATCAGGTCTTGACAATTTGGATTAAGGGCGGGTATAGTCGTGTCTGTGCCGGGGAAGGCGGCTGTGAGGCAGAACATACTCGCCCTGCTTGCGGCAGAGAAAACATACAGTCAGATTGCCGCCGAAGCCGGCTGCGCGGCGCCGCCGCCAAGCTATATGCCGGACACCGTATCTGTGAGCGCCGGATTGCGCTCAAGCTTTGCCGCCTGATATCGAGCAGTCAAGATGGGCTTATTTATTGCCTGTAAGCAGCAAAAGATACCGGCAGAAGTTTTGACAGCGGAAGGACGAGACGCAGCACGCGGTCATCTCCGCTGGCGACTACTGCGAGATGGAGTCCTTGATGCAAAATGTGGTATAATTCAGTAGATAGATAAGCCGCTATTTATGCACTTACACTCTATGAACGGTATCAAGAATGACAATCGTATAGAGAGTTTGCATCTGCCCTGCCCAAATTGCCAGAGTCAGACAGAAAACTGCGGTGGGCGCAGCAGCAAAAAATAATGTATCAATAGTTAGCAGCAATTGCCGGATAGATCAATTGGCAGATCGGCACACTCTGAATGTGTAGGTTCTAGGTTCGAGTCCTAGTCTGGCAACTCGCAAAAAAGCCCGTCGCTTACTCCAAAGCGACGGGCTTTTTTACGTCTGGATTACGGCGAGGTTTTCGGCAGCACACGCCAGACTTGGAGCAGCAAAAGGAGAGCATGGGCGGTCCAAAACGCGGTGCGGAGCCAGTTTGTGGCGACAATACGGCTGATAGCGGCGGGGTCGAAGCCGCGGGAAAGTGTGTCGTGCAGAGGAACGGAGACGAAGAATGTGACGGCCCAGGTCAGGACCGCGCAGGCAAACCCGGCCAAAAGCAGACTTGGAGACAGCCAGGCCGGGCGGACGAGTGCCAGCAGGCCCGAAGTTCCAAGCTCCGTGACCATTGCCGGCAGGACAACAGAGGTTATAAGCCGTGTGTGAGCGCTATGGTAGTCGGCCCACTGAGCGGCCCCGACACGAGCAAACAACGGGTAGTGAACGAGCTGAATGGTCCAGATGACGCCCCATAGATAGAGTGTCGCGGCGAGATCAAGCAGAAACAGGGGGGCAAAAAGTGTCTTCGGCACGATCACTGCGGCACCACGGCATCCACTTGGACGCTCTGCGAGCGACGTCCCACCCGGAATGTCACACGCACGCGTTGATTTTGCTTTGGCTGCCAGCGACTTTCCGGCGGCAGCGCATAATAAGCAGTATGGCGGCCAAACACGACATCTACGCCGTTGAAAAGGCTCCCACCGCCGGTGGAAACCGGCGATATTTGGAGCATGGTTACCGTGCCGGGCAGGGTCTGGGCGGCGACACCGGCAAAATCAGCCTGATCCCGCGAATGAAGCCAGCGCGGCAGGAGTGCGAGAAAACCAATCAAAAACAGCGCACAGCCGAGTATGACAGCAATGGCTTTGGCGTCGAACTTGAAAAGCTGTCGCCAGTCCATTGGCTCTAAAGTCGGCATTTCGTTCTGCATGGTACTCGTTTCCGCAAGCAAAAGCGGCCCGGAAGATACCGGGCCGCTTGAGCTGTCTGCACTTGCTAAAGGCGCACAGAAGGTACGGGAAGGACAGGATTCGAACCTGCGGGGCTTTGACACCCACACATTTAGCAAACGTGCGCTTTAGACCACTCAGCCACCTTCCCCGCCCCTCTATTTTAGCACACGCCGCCAAATAATGCAAGCGCAATTTACCGAAAAATTAAGTCGCAGCACTCGGCTCGACTTTGCCGCCATGCCCTTCGACGAAGTTTTTAATAGACTGCAAGGATGCAATGAGGCCCTCGGAGATTGTCTTGTCGCGGTCGCCGGTCTGCGCTTCCATCCGCTCGGACTGCTCCAGTTTCGGCTGGAAAGTCAGATGTACGGTGACTTCGCATTCGTCGGAAACGCCGTCAATTTCCAGCCAGCCTAAGTAACGGTTTTCGCCGTCGGACCCCCATTCTATGCGGTGGTTCGGTGCGTCCAGGCGAAAATAGCCGTCGGAGTCGTAGGACTGACCGCCGGCTTCGCCCTGCACCCGGACGCGTCCACCCGGCTGTGATTCGGCGGCATGGGTTGTCGGCAGATACTTCGGCAGGTTCTGGATATCGGACACGAATGCGAATACGGTGTCCGGCGAGG
>JAYVVR010000380.1:0-3234 GCA_043786835.1 Armatimonadota bacterium
CGTCCGTTCACGCCTGCACCGGGGCCGAAAGCTGCTACGTACGAAAATCGCGGCGTTCGAACAAGACGGCTTGCTGTCTATTAGACGATTTTCTTAGCCCGATTTGTTTTCTATCTCACACTCTGGAGGCGACTGTTACTTGAACTGCTCTCGTGCCCGGCAGCTTATTTCCCCTTATCTCGACCATCAGTTGTCCGAACGCGAGACGGCGGCGCTTCAGGGCCACCTTGCCGGGTGCGCTTTGTGTGACCGGGAGCGGCAGAGCATCCGGCAGGTCAAGCTTCTGCTGCGGGGCCTGTCCGGGCCACGGCTGCCGCAGGATTTTTCGCGGAACTTTTCTGAGACAATTGCGCTGCGTTTGGACCAGCCGAGTTCCGGACCAAGCTGGCAGGTGCTGTGCCTGACTCCCCCAAGGCCGCAGCGCGGGCGACGGCTGGCGACGGCCCTGGCCCTGTCGTGCCTGACTATCGTGTCCTTCGCCCTGCCGTTTGCCCCGGAAGCGCATGATACCCTGAAGTCATCGGCAGGATTTGCGTCCGGCGGTTCGGCGTTCCCGCTCCCCGTGTCCACCGACGCCCTGCTGTCGGGGCAGCCCGCCGACCATTTTCTGCTGACAGCGCCAGCGCCTGCCAGCTTCACTATCCCGCGCGGTGATACGCTGACTTTAGTGGACACGGGAACGCCGGGCTTTACGCTCCGTAGTTCAATGGCCGATACGCCGCTCGGCAGCAGCCAGTTTGCCGTTTTTCGTCCTCGCTGACTTTTCCCCCGAGTAACTCCTATGTCAATCACGCGCTTTTCGCTTCTGCTGACCGGTCTTGCGCTTGGCATTTCCCCAGCGTTTTCCGCCCCGGCAACGCCGGGGACCCTGCCGCCGCCGACCACGCCGGCGCAGAAGTCAGTGCTGCTTCAAGTGCAGGATGCGTTCACGAATATCGCCCAGACCGTCGAGCCGACTGTCGTCAACATCAAATCCGAACGGGTGCGCCCGGTCCCGGCGGACGGTGACGGGATTTTGGGGAAGCCCGGCAGCCCATTTCCCCCCCGGCGCTTGCAGGCGACCGGGTCCGGCGTGATCGTCCGGGCCGACGGTTATATTCTGACTAATGACCACGTTGTTGAAGGCGCGAAAGACGGGATCGTCACAGTGACGCTGGCCGATGGGCGCGAGTTCTCCGGCAAAGTGTTTCCCGATTTCGCAAGTGATCTTGCGGTCGTTAAAATCAACCCTGGCCCAACTCCCCTGCCGGTCGCCGGGTTTGCCGACGACGCGACTGTCCGGCCCGGCCAGTGGGCAGTCGCGGTGGGCAGCCCATTTGATTTGCAGAACACCATGACTGTCGGGATCATCAGCGCGACCGGGCGGCACCAGAGCATCGGCGGGGACTCGTCGGGGCGGTACTACCCGGATTTATTGCAGACCGACGCCGCGATCAATCCTGGCAATTCCGGCGGGCCGCTGTTTAACATTGATGGCAAGGTCGTCGGCATCAATGTCGCGATCGAGTCGCCGGTCGAAGGCAGTGCCGGGGTCGGCTTTGCTATCCCAAGCGACATCGCTCAGACGATTATGAATGCTCTGATTACATCGGGGAAAGTCACGCGTGGGTACCTCGGGATTGCCCCGGAGGATTTGAGCCCGGCGCTGCAAACGGTCTACGGGCAAAGAAACGGCGCATTCGTGCGCGATGTCAAGCTCGACAGTCCAGCGGGCAGAGCGGGCCTTGAAGCCGGCGATATCGTAACAGATTACAACGGCGCGAACGTTTCGGGAGAAGTGAGTCTGCGCGAAGTGATCAGCGCGACCCTGCCCGGCAAAACGATCGTGCTGCGGTATGTCCGTGAGGGCCGGGTCGGCGTCGCCTCGGTCACTCTCGGCACGTCTCCCTCGCTGCCGGAAGCACCGGGCACGATATCGGGCATCTCTTCATTGAAGCCTGTGCCTGGGGCATGGGGCTTTTCGGTCCGCACCCTAACGGCTGCCGACCGGATTTCCCAGCGCTTTGCCCCGACGGTCCGGGGCGTTTTGATTACCGAGATTACATCTGGCAGCCCTGCCGAGTCTGCCGGTGCTTCTGCCGGCCTGACACTGATCCACGCAGTCATCCAGAAAATCGGCCATCAGTCGGTGACAACAAAGCTGGACTACGATAGGGCAGTCGCCGCCCAGTCCACCGGCTCCGGCGTCCCTTTCGTTGTGTTGTATGTCTCTTCCGACAGTCAGCCTCACCAGACCGTCATTACACTTCAGCGCTGACCTCAAAAACTTGCCTTTTCCCTCTTGACAAGCCCCGCATTACCAGGTATACTCTTTTTGTAACGACGCGGGGTGGAGCAGTCCGGTAGCTCGTCGGGCTCATAACCCGAAGGTCGTGGGTTCAAGTCCTACCCCCGCTCCCAATTGAGAGTTTAAGTTGAACTCCTTAGAGTAAACAAGAGGAGATGATATGGAAACTGGCAACAGTTCGAGTATCACCTCCTTTTTCTCTGTCACCTCCACTGCCTGCACAAAGCTCCCGAGAAGGTCTGCACGGTCTTCTGCGTCCAGGACTTTCCAGACGCGCCCGATATTTCCCCATGCCTCCGACACCTGCACTGCTGTAGGCCGCTTGATTGTGGATGTCGCGATTTCCTGATCTGCAATCAACATTTGACAACAAACTTCTAACTTCTCCACTTCGGCTATTTCCAATGCAGCCAAGATTGCACTGCTCATCTTGCCATCGCCAATCGCTTTGACATAGTTACTGATCCGCAATTCCAGCATTTGCTTTTGCTTCCCAAGCTGACCGCGCAACGATTTTTGTGCATCATTCGCCGTCGCCCACCCGCCAGATTGAGCAATCAACTTGTGCATAACCGTCGGATGGCGTGAAGCATAGTCCATGTAATTGAGGATTGTATAATGCACCCGATCCGCATTGATACGCCCCACGGGACATTTCTCGCGCCTATTCATGCAGCGGCATTCGTAGTAGTGAACCCGCTTGGTCTTGCCGTGATGACTGCCCTGAGTGTAGGGACAATCGCAGTGAGGACACTGAACCCATCCACGCAAGTAGTACGTGTAGTCGTCGGCTGTCTCTGTTCGTGCTCCGCGCCCTGCCTGGCTGCCGAGAGCTGCCTGCACGGCTTCCCAAGCCTCGGCTGCGACCACAGCTTCATACGCCCCTGCTTTGCACCACTGGCCGAAAACAATGTCGCCTTTGTAGACTTCATTGGTCAAGATTCGCT
>JAYVVR010000381.1:0-3233 GCA_043786835.1 Armatimonadota bacterium
TCGCCGCGAAAACCGCCCCGTACTTTCCCGGCGGTCTCAAAGCCGATGTGCTTATTTTGGGCTACTTGAACGACAGCGCGACCTTCGCAGACCAGCAGAAAACCGTCCCGCAGATTGCTTCACTGATTGAAACGATTGAAGGCCCGAACGAAATCAACCTGTACGAAGTCGGCAGCGGCGCACATGGGCCATTCGATACGACCGACCAGTCCAAAAACTTTCCCGCGAACTACGCCGCTTGGACGAAAGCGCTTTACCACTGGAAGAAGACGGTCTCAGCGCTTAAAAACGCAAAACTGATTGCGCCGACCATTGCCAGCGGCCTTGGAAGCGATTACGCCCGGCTTCCCGACGTTTCTCCGTATGTCAGCGCCGGAACCCTCCACTTCTACGCCGGGAGTGGGCGCCAGCCTTCAAACTTCGGCGGCGGCGACTTCCCGGCGGTCTTCGACTGGTACAAAGCCGCCGTGGCCGTTGGCAGGCCCGTCGTCGTGTCCGAATGGGGCCAGACCACCGTGTTCCTGCCGGGCCAGGCTGGCTGTGATCCTGCCACGCAGGCCAAGTATATCTTGAACCAGATGTGCGATTTGACCGCGAACGGCGCGCATCGTTCGTACCTGTATC
This sequence comes from Armatimonadota bacterium, assembly GCA_043786835.1. GTDB lineage: Bacteria > Armatimonadota > Armatimonadia > Armatimonadales > Capsulimonadaceae > JANXMY01. The sequence goes on from JAYVVR010000381.1 coordinate 625, forward strand.
AGCTCATGGACGACACCGCCGACGGCGACCCGACCGGCTCCGAAGGCACCGAAGCCCACTTCGGCATTTTCGATTACCAGTGGCACCCAAAGCCCGCCGCCCTCGCGCTTGCGAATTTGAAGACTCTGCTGGCCGACAAGTCCACTGCGTTCGTCCCGCGAGTTCCCCGCTACCATGTGAGCGGCGTCACAAATGCCGGGAACGCCGGCCGTAGTTTATCTATCTCAAAAAGTGACGGCAGCACGTTTATTGTCGTCTGGAACGAGCCGCAGATTTGGGACGAGACTGCGAACGCCCCGGTCACCCCGCCCGCCGACCCCGCCACCGTCAGCTTCGGCGGCAAGTACGCCTACAAAGTCTACGATCCATTAGTAGGCGTTAGTGCGCTTTCTTCAGGCCGCAGCACAGGCGTCACGGCCAACGTCACCGGCTCGCCGATTTTGGTGCAGGTGATGGCTCGGTAGGGCAGGGAACTATGCAATAAGAACCATGCGATAAGAACCATGCAATAAATTGCACGGCTACACGGCGCGGACGCCACAAAACACCCGCTTCGCGGGGTTAGGATTTTGGATTGTTCCGAGTCCCGCGAAGCGGTACTTCCTAGCGTCCTCGCTGTGTAGCCGTGTGTTTCAATATATGGACCGAAAATACATGGCCCTCACGCGGCCTTCGCGCCCAATCCTATCATAGCAGGACAAACCACTGGCGGCGGCGAACTGTTCTCCGCGGCCTACTTCTGCGTTGTTGCCTGTTTCTGCGTCGCGGCTGAGGTTTACTCTATGAGCGTGACTTACACCCCTGACTGGTTTACTTTAGTACGCGGACAATGCTATCTTTACGCTAACCATCCCTACCGCTGGCGACTTCCGCTGTTTTTGTTGCTTCCATTGCCCTTTTTAATTTTGGGAAACTTCATGGGGGCAAAAGAGACTGTATCAGTTTTTGCTACCACAATCGGAATATGGGTAGGTTTTTTTGTTGCCTTCTTGATTATTGGCACGGCGGGTGAAATCGTGGTACCGATGGGAAAAGCGTTGACGCTCACAATCCTGCCTGCTGGACTGCGTAATGAGAAATGGTGGCCTAAATCGATCGTTAAATGGAAAGAAATCGTCAGCATTATTGACACCGGGACTGACATCTTCCTACTGAGAAACTTCCCTGGTGCCGGAATGATCGTGCCACTGAATGCCTTTACTTACCCACGCGAAGCCCAGCAGTTTTACGAAACAGCAGTCGGTTATTGGCAGAGCGCTAAGACGGGTCAGCCGTTTATGCCTGCCGATGCGACGGGAGTTTGGCCGCCCGCGCCGGTTACAGGCAATTCTGCGGAATCCGGCGAACATCCTTAGCGCCGCCTGTTTCTGTGTCACGGCTGACGGAGACAATCTATGACTATCTCATTCGAGGCACGGACGGTTGACACTTGGCATTGCCTCTGCTACCTCGCAGTCAAGACAGTCACAGGCCGCTGCCTACTCATCTTCATCTTGATTACGCCCTTCCTGTTGCCGCTGGCAGATTTGTATCGTGCCAAGCCGGGCTTCAATGCCGAGTATTTTATAGCAGGCTCGTTTGTGCCTGTTGTGGTCGAAACTTACATAGGCATTCTGTTCTTCTCGCTTTTAGGATTGATTTTAGGGCCGTGGCTAACACCGTTGATAACGATTACGATTGATCCTCAGTTCTACCATCGGCGAGAGTTCGGTGAGATCAAATCCTCTCGGCGGTCGTTCTCCGCTGTTGTAGAGGAAACCAATCATCTCTACTTTATGGGATTCGGTAATGTCTGCGCGATACCCAAATCGGCGTTTGAGAGCCGTGCCGACGCCCAGTTGTTTTTCGAGACGGCTCTGACTTACTGGCGGAACGCGAAAGGAATACCCGCGCCGCTTGTCCCAGAGGTTATCGGAGTCTGGCCGCCTACGCCCACCATTGCCGATTCTGCGGAACCTGGCGATGCCCTGTAATGTTACAAGGTATACTACAAAGTCAGTAACTTATTAACGAGGGAATTCGAAACATTATGATACAGCGTGAAGTGCTGCCAAATGGCGTCCGTATCGTGACGGAAAACATTACTTATGTGCAGTCGGTGGCACTCGGAATTTGGGTCGGGGTCGGGGCGCGGGACGAAGGCGACGACGTGCGCGGCATTTCCCATGTCATCGAGCATATGCTGTTTAAGGGAACCCCGACACGGACCGCCCAGCAGATCGCAGACCAGATTGACTCGGTCGGCGGCGACATTAACGCGTTTACGTCGAAGGAAAACACCTGCTACTATGTGCGAATGCTGTCCGAGCATGTGCCTCTCGCGGTAGACGTGCTTTCGGACCTATTTCTGAACTCCAACATTGACGCCGAAGAGCTGGGGCGCGAGCAGAACGTGATTTTGGAAGAAATCAAACGGCGCAACGATGAGCCGGACGATCTGGTCCATGACGTTTTCTCCGAAACACTCTGGCCGGGCCATGTGCTGGGAAAGAGCGTCATCGGCACGCCTGAAACCGTCTCGGCCTTAAAGTCTGACGATTTGAAGGGCTATATGCATGGGCATTACACGCCGGATACGATTGTGATTGCGGCGGCGGGCAACTTGAACC
>JAYVVR010000382.1:0-3226 GCA_043786835.1 Armatimonadota bacterium
GGCGACACGATTATTCTCATGCGCGACGGCAGGATTGTCCAATCGGGAACACTCGACGATTTGCTGCATCGCCCCGCCGAGCGCTATGTCACCGAATTCATCCGTGCCCAGCGCTCCCCGCTGCCGCCTATGCCGGAGGTAAGCGCATGATAACTCGATTTCCCCTTCTTTCGTCCGCAGGACGCCCTTATTCAGCAAGAGGAGTTTACTCCCTCGCTCTCATCCTGCTCCTCGCCCATCCCGCCATCGCCCAAAAGCCGACACTGCATATCGGCTCGAAGCGGTTTGCCGAGTCGCGTATTCTCGGCGAGATTTTGACCCAAACCGCGCGTAAAACCGGCGAGGCCGACGCCGTGCACTCATCCGGCCTCGGCAATACCGGCATTGTCTTTGCTGCGTTAGAGAATGGCAGCATTGACGTGTATCCTGAGTACACTGGAACTATCAGTCAAGAGCTATTAAAAAGCAAAGAAACTCTGACAGCGACCCAGATGAACGACAAGCTGGCACCGCTTGGCCTCGCCGCAGGCATTCCGATTGGCTTCAACGACACGTATGCCCTTGCCATGCGCGACGACCAGGCTGAAACGCTTCATATCAAGACGCTGTCGGATTTAGCCAAGCACCCGGAGCTGAAGCTTGGCTTGTCGCAGGAGTTCTTGAAACGGGCCGACGGCTGGCCTGGCGTCAAAGCTGCTTACGCACTGCCGTTCGGGTCCCCGTCAGGGCTCGACCACGGCCTGGCTTACGGCGCACTCGCAAACGGGCAGATTGATGTCACCGACATCTATTCGACCGATTCCAAGATCGCTAAATACAAGCTGCGCGTGTTGAACGACGACAAACATTACTTTCCGGCCTATAACGCCGTGCTGCTGTATCGAAAAGACCTGCCGACACGTCTGCCGAAAACATGGGCGGCTTGGACAGCCCTGCAAAACACCATCACGGCCCCGCAGATGATTAAGCTGAATGCCGAAGTGGAAATCAATAACCTAGCGCCGGATACCGTCGCGAAAGCCTATCTCTCCGGCGGCATGGCCAGAGCGACACGCGAAACACTCTGGTCAGCACTTTTCGCCGCTGACTTCTGGCCGGAAACCCGCCAGCACCTGTTTCTGGTCTTCGCATCGCTCGCACTGAGCATTCTGGTCGGCATTCCACTCGGCATCTGGGCGGCCCGGACACGCGCCGCCGCCCAGCCCATTCTGAGCATAACGGGCCTCGTTCAAACAATTCCCTCACTGGCGCTGCTGGCATTTTTGATTGCCCTGCTGCACCGGATCGGCCCGGTCCCGACAATCACCGCGCTATTTTTGTACTCCTTGCTGCCGATTGTCCGCAACACCTATACGGGGCTGACCGATATCTCGCCGACCCTGCGCGAGTCCGCGCAAGCGCTCGGCCTGCCGTCCGCCGCCCGCCTGCGCCTCGTCGAGCTGCCGCTGGCATCACGGGCGATCTTTGCCGGCATCAAGACGGCTGCCGTGATCAATGTCGGCACGGCGACCATCGCCGCGTTTGTCGGCGCAGGCGGCTACGGCGACCGGATTACGCAGGGTCTCGAGAACAACGACAATTTACTGCTGCTGGCCGGCGCAATTCCTGCCGCCGTGCTGGCGCTGCTGGTTCAATACGGCTTCGATTTGCTGGACAAGGCAATTGTGCCGAAAGGGCTGAGATGAACCTCACCCGGCCTCGTTCGAAGAGACCTCACCCGGCCTCGTTCCTCGTCCACCCTGGCGCAGCTGCACCCGACCTCCTTAGGAAAGGAGAGGGTTAGGATAAAGAGCAGAAAGCTGACTGCCGCTGGCACTTCCCGTCCTGACTTTCTCTGTCCTAGCTTTCTGTACCCTCTCCTTTCCTAAGGAGAGGGTGGACGAGGAACGAAGCCGGGTGAGGTCTCTTCGAACGAGGCCGGGTGAGGTTCGGGTACACTCTTACTATGGGCGGCTATTATATCGGGATACATCTCAAAACAAACGACATGGCAGCGGTTGAAGACGCTGTGATTAAGACATTCACAGACGCCGGTTTTCGCTTTTTGAGCGCCGAGCCTTTGTCAGCAGTGGTTGACGACGAAGACACGCTACCGAACGGCGACACTTGGTACGGAGTGATTGAAAGCGGTCCAACTAAGCGCGGCTGGGTGTCGATCTATGGAGACGACTGGGCGGACAGCGGCCTTCTGGCAAAGTCCGTGTCGCTGGCGCTTGGCGTTCCCGCGCTTGAAGTCTGGGTGGCCGACGACATCCACTGGGGCTACACCTATTACGAAAGCGGCTTGGTGGCAGATCGTTTTACCGACGATCCTAGCCAAATCGCCGAAACGCCTGCCGAAGCCTCTCTATATGTTGGTGCTGCCGACGCGCTTTCAGCTATTCTGCAGGTCCCGCCAAGCCGGTTCGCCGAAACACTGGCCGATGCCCGCGCCAAAGCCGGGCAATTTAGCGGCGGCCCTCTCGGCGACATTGCCGATGCCGTCGGCCTGCCGTTTGAACATGTCTTCACCGGCTACGACTACTTTTTCAGCGACGACCCCGAGGACTACAGCGCTGATTTAGAAAACTGGCCGGCGTTCCGCCATCTCGCGTTCCAGATGCCGAAGGGCCGGGAGACATTGGCGGAGTGAGTCAGACCAAAACCCTGCGCGACAAAAAGCGTCAGCTTGGGCAGTTTCTGACGCCGCTGCCCCTCGCCAAACGCCTTGTTACCAGCCTCGCGCTTACCCGCGATAGCGTGATTTTGGAGCCAAGCTTCGGCGACGGCGCGTTTCTGCTGCCGGTCATTGAAAAGCTGCTGCCGTTGTACACCGGACCAATTTCAAGTCGTCTGAATCAAATCCTCACCCGTAACATTTACGGAGCCGAGATTGACCCGGCGCTGTATGTGCAGTGCCTGGAAAACATTGCAAAGCGCTTCGAAGCTTGCCCGGCGCGTCACAATCTAAGCTGCGCCGACTTCTTCCAGACCTCTTTCCCAATGCACTTTGACTGTATTGTCGGCAATCCGCCGTTTGGGGGAACGATTGCGCCGGAGATCCAAGACAATCTCGATAAAGAACTGGGGCGGCGGGGCGGTCTCAAAATCAAAAAAGAGACGTATTCGTTTTTTATCGTCAAGTGCTTAGACTTGCTGAAACCCGACGGACGCCTGCGCTTTATCTGTAGCGATACATTCCTGACCATCAATACTATGCAGGGCCTCCGGCGGCTGCTTCTGGACA
>JAYVVR010000383.1:0-3221 GCA_043786835.1 Armatimonadota bacterium
TAGCCCACTCCTAATTATTCTCTAGCCCTTCCCTAACAGGGGAGGGAGCGAGGTACGAGCGGGAGGGGTTCTTAACGGAGGGGTTTCTAACAGGGGTTCATATTCGAGAGGGTCTTACTCCGCCTTCTCAACCGGCTTGCGACGCCGCGCCGTTTTCACTTCGCTTGTCCCGCGCGACACGATCTCGTACAGATACGCATGGCCTGGCTTCGGACGCAGCACACGCCCGAGCCGCTGAATATACTCGCGTGGTGTTGACGACCCCGAAACCACAATCGCGACATTCGCATCGGGAACATCCACGCCCTCGTTCAGTACCCGCCCCGTGACCAGCTTCGAATACCGCTGCTGCCGGAATTTATCGAGAATGTCGCGCCGCTCATCAGCATGGGTCCGATATGTAATCGCCGGCAAACACAGACGCCGTGACAGGTCATTCACCAGCACGTTCCACTCAGAAAACACAATGACTTTATCGTCTTTATGCTCTGTCAAAAGCTCTTCGACCGCTTTGACTTTGCGCTCCGCATTCATCGCCAGCATCCGCGCTTCCCGGTGTGAGCGCAGGGCCAGACGCGCCGATGGGTCATACCCGGCGCTCCGTATCAGTGCCTCAAACAAGTTCGCCGCCCCGGTCATCATCAGCTTTGTCCGGTTCGCCGCCATATACCACGAAAATTCCGCCGTCAGCCGGTCGTAACGCGCCTGCTCGTCGTCCGTCAAATCTACCGATACCCGCGAAACTTTATAGTCCGCGATATGCTTGTCCCGCGCCAAAGTCGCCGGCTGACGCTCAAACACCGTCGGCCCGATGAGGTTCACCAGATCGTCATGCCGCCCGTCCGACCGCTCCAAAGTTGCCGACAGCCCCAGTCGAAACGGTGCGTCCGCCCGTGTCGCAATCGTCCGGTATGATGCCGACGGCAAGTGATGCGCTTCGTCAAAGACCAATAAGCCAAACTTCGACAGATCCCGCTTCGGCATCGCCGCCGAGTCATAAGTAATCACTGTGATCGGCTTCTCGCTCTTGAACCCGCCGCCGATCATACCGACTTCCGCATCGGTCAGCCCAAACTTCGCGCAGAGCGTGTCATGCCACTGGTGCATCAAATCAATCGTCGGCACAACCACCAGTGTCGCCACTTTCATAGCTTCCAAAATCATCAGTGCGACCACCGTTTTGCCTGCACCCGTCGGCAGCACGACTACCCCGCGCCCATGCGCCGACCCCCACGCCGAGAGCGCCTCTTTCTGGTAAGGCCGGGGGGTCAGCGCGATCTCCGGCAGCGCAAACGGCAGCGCATATTCCTCTGCCCCTGCCTCAAGCCACGCCGTTTCCGCGTCTTCCTCGCCCTCGTCCCGCTCCAGGTCGGCAGCGAATAGGTCTAGTTCAATTCCAGTCAATTCCGGCATATGTGGCAGCTTTCATGCAAAGAGCGTGGGATTGAAATCCTACGCTATGGGGCGCAGACGCCCAGTAACCGCCTTCGCGTGTACAAGATAGAATTGTAATTGTTGTCCTATTCTTTGTCCACAAAGGTGGACATTTGGCGTCTGTGCCCACAGCGTAGGATTTCAATCCCACGCTCCCTAATGTCTCCAAAACGCTCAATTAAACAGCGAAAGCTGGCCCCAGTCGGACAGCCGCTTCGGACCGACCCCGTAAACGCCCGCCGCCTTGCCCGTCCGCGCTGCTTCCCGTAGCTCTTCCGTCGTCGAAACCCCAAGCGCCTCATGCAGACGCTGGGCGAGACGCGGCCCGACCCCCGGCGCTGTCATCAGCGCCCCAATATGGGGCGGCAGATCCGCGCATAGCTCCGAAAAATACTCCATGCGGCCCGTCCGTGCAAGCTCCGCCAGCTTTAGCTGCAAACGGTTGCCGAGCACTCCTTTGCGACGCTGGAGGCTTTCGGTCCCGTCCCGCAGCACGGAAACCGCGTCGCTGCTGCGGCCCATCAGTGCCCATGCGCCCCTCTCATAGGCCCGCACCCGGTAAGGGTTATCCTGCTTGTCTCGAAGCAAAGTCGCGATCTTCCACAGCGTTTGCGCCATCTCTTTATTTGTGAGTTGTGTAGTCATTCTGGGTGATTTCCATGTACAGAACAGATGTACTATTATACCCAAATTAGATACTTTTCGTCTACCTTTTGTTCCGAATCCGTTCCTTGACAGAGACTCTTTTTGTTGGTATCATAGAAAGGAAAACGCGGGAATTAAAAAGCAGAGGAAACGCGCACCATGGCAGCCAAATTTTGCTCGCAATGCGGCAACGAAGTCTCGTCCACGGCAAAGTTCTGCCCGAACTGCGCCGCCCCGCTGACAGTGAGCGGCGCGTTCCCAACGTCCAATGTCACCACACACCCGCTCGACACCGCCGCCCGCAAGTCCCGTTCTCTGCTCCTGCCTGCCGCCATCGCCGCCGTCGTGATTCTTGCCGTCGCCGTCGCGGTACTCGCGAACAGCCGAAAACAAGCCTCGCTTCTTGTGACCCTGCCGCCCGCCGCCATCACCGCGCCCGCCGTCACCAATACCCCAGCCCAAATGCCCGAGACCGCGCCGCCCCTGACCAATGTGCCGGCGCAAAAGCCTGTGACCGCACCCGCTGTCACCAATACGCCCGACAAACCCGCCCCAGTGCTGCCGCCTGAAGTCACCAAATATTTAAATTTCCTACAGGGAATTGAACAAAAGCGGGTCGCGCTGAACAACGACGTGTCCGGCGCGACTGCCATGCTCGGGATCGCCCAGGGGATGCAGACCGCCCCGGCAGGAGAGGCAGAAAATGACGGCGGCGGAACAAACGGGCAGGACGCCGCAAAGCAAAACGTCCAAAAGCTCTCGCAGGGCTACTCCGAGTACGCCGTCAAATGGCAGGCACTGGTCCGCGAGTTCCGCTCCACGCCCGCGCCGCCGGCCTGCACACTTCTCGCGAACCGCTACCTGACATTTCTTAGCGACTACACGACCGTGATTACCAAGATGCAGGTCGCTCTCTTGAACCACGACTCTTCCGGCCTGCCCGACCTCAGCGCGGTCGCCACCGTTCAGGCCACCATCAGCGCCGACGGCACCCAGGCCGATGGTGCTTTAACAGACCTCTGCGCCCGCTACGGTGTCCCCAAACCGTTCGTCATCAGCCCCGAAGGCGCCGCCCCGTCGCTCTTGGGCCATTAGGAGACACTCCATAGTGGCAGAGGCCGAAGACAAATTGCAGGTGCTCG
>JAYVVR010000384.1:0-3208 GCA_043786835.1 Armatimonadota bacterium
GGTAGGATGTGACTCAACTTGTGACTCAACTTGTGACTCACTGTGACATAGCGTGACTCAACGGGCACCTTTTGTGACTCAACGAATCGCGCTGAGTCACAGAGTCACAAAATTCGGCCCTGAGTCACACTTGAGTCACAGACGGATGTGACTCAGCGTGCCTCTCGGAATCAGGCGGTTCTCGCCGGAGATCGTAAAGCCGCCTGGGGAAAGTCGCGGAAAGTCGGCTGAATCCGCGCGATTTCGGCAGGTCGGCCTCACCGAGATTCGTTGAGTCACAACTGAGTCACACACCTATTACTACTACCATAAAGAATTAGACTCTTACGCTAAGATTAGAAGAGTCACACGCCATGCACGTCACATCTCTCAAGCTGGAAAACTTTCGGAATTACGGAACGCTCCGTATCGAGCCGGGGGAAGGGCTGAACATCTTTGTCGGGCGCAATGCCCAGGGCAAGAGCAATCTGCTGGAAAGTCTCTACATCCTGGCGACCAGCAAGTCGTCGCGGGCCGGCAAGGATATCGAGCTGGTCCGGTTCGGCACGCCCGCCGCCCGCATCATCGCCGATGTCGTCCGGGAGAAGACCAGCGACATCGAGATCGAAATGGCCCTGTCCCAAACCGAGAAAAAGGCCGCCCGGATCAACGGAGTCAAGCATACGCGGCTTTCTGAGGTCATCGGCCAGCTCAACGCCGTCCTCTTCGACAGTGGCGATCTGGAGATCATCCGGGGCGAGCCGTCCATCCGCCGCCGTTTTTTGGATTTAGAGATCGCGCAGACCTCCCCGCGCTATGTCCTCGCACTGGGGTCGTACCGCAAGACTCTGGAGCAGCGTAATCGGCTTCTGCGCGACCTGCGCGATGGGCGTATCTCCGGCGCGGCCCGCGAGAGCCTGCCGGCCTGGAACGAGGGCCTGGCCCACCACGGGGCGCGGCTGATCGAGCGCCGCCGCCTGTTCCTGGAACGACTGGCCCAGCTTGCCTCCGAAACGCACCGGACCCTGAGCGACCAGCGAGACGAGCTGCGCGTCACCTACCTGCCATCGTTCGCGATCGAGGGCCTCTCCGAAGCCTCCGCCATTCAGGAGCGCTTCGTGGAAGAACTGGCCCAAGTCGCCGGGGAGGAGGCAGCGCGCGGCGTGACCGTGCGCGGCCCGCAGCGCGACGATATCGCCTTTCTGGTCAACGGGTCGGACTGCCGTTTGTTCGGCTCGCAGGGCCAGCAGCGCACCGTCGCCCTGTCCCTGAAGCTGGCCGAGCGGCAGCTCATCGAAGAACTGGTCGGCGAGCCGCCGCTGCTGCTGCTGGACGATGTGCTTTCGGACCTCGATGATGCCCGGCGCGGCCTGCTGTTCGACCTGACCGCGCGGGCCGGGTCGCAGACATTTCTTTCCTGCACCAACCTGCGCGCCTTCTCGCCCGCCGTCCTGGAGTGCGCCACCGTCTACTCCGTCACCGACGGGGAGGTCACCAAGCAATGAGGCAGATGCCATGAGAGACCCGCAGGCACCACGAAGAACGCGCGGTATGGCGCCCGCCGCCAGCGCCGTCAGCGGCTTCTTGCAGTCGCAGGAGCTGGCGAAGGCGCTCCGGCCCCACCTGGCGAAAGTCCATTGGGTCGGCGTCGTCGGCCCACAGGTGGCGGGCGTCACTCAGGTCGAGTCCGTACGCGACGGCGTCCTGTTCGTGCGCGTCAAGAACAGCGTCTGGGCCAACGAGTTGACCCTGCTCAAAGAGGACATGCTGCGCCGGCTGAACAGCAAGCTGGGCGGGCGCGTCTTGACCGACATCCACTTCAAGGCCAGCGGCTTGGCCCGCGACAAGAAGAAGCCGCCCGCCCCCCCTGCCCCGACGCCCACCACCCAAGAGTTGGCCCGCATCACGCTCCCGAGAGAAGTGAGCGTGCGCATCGAAACCGCCCTCGCCGCCATCACCGAAGATGCCCTGCGCGGGCGCATCCGCGCCGTTATGCTCCACGCCGCCCGCGCTGATGAGTGGAAGCGCCGCCGGGGCTGGTCCCCCTGCCCCCGCTGCGGGGCGCTCGCCGCGCCCGCTGAGGCTGTGGCCGTTGAGGCCGAAGCATCGCCGTTGTGCGCCCTGTGCCGCGCGGGGGTCGGATGAAGGGCGCACACTGAGAAAGGAGTGCGCACACGGAGGTTCGCCCCTACACGCTCCACCCACCGCCCGTAGGGGTGAACCTTGTGTTCGCCCTTCCTCATCCGTATGCTTTCCTGTCCTGCCTCTTCCAAAACACCGCCGCAAAATAGGTCGCGCACGGCCCGCGCGAAAATACTTGGTATATATTTTAGTCCTAAAGCCTAAAATGCAATACTTGGCATGGATTATGCTGTCTAGGCAGGTGCAGGCGGCGTGGGAACTGCAAGCACTGGCACGACGGATTGAGCCTTGCGCGGATGGACACGCGGGTCATGCCCCACGCCGCCCGCACCTGACACCGGGAAATTCTGCCATAGTTCGGTGAATAGCACTGTTACTGCATGTTACAACGCAAACGCGCGGTACAGCACCGATTCGGGCCGCTAACTATGATGGCATATTGTTGTTGGGAGTGGAAAGATGAGTGACGAGGTCTTTTGCATTCACTACGGTCAACCTACCGCTGCGTCGGGCCGCTTCTGCCGAGGGTGTGACGCAGACCAATCACCTGATACTGAGAAGTCATCACCACAATCACGCTCTAGCGTACCCCCACAATCTCCTGCGGTTTTGCTCAGTACCCAAGCGAGGCAAATGGTGGGCGGTATACTTGTATTTGTGGGAGCTGCTTGCGTGTTTTATGGCATCAGCCACCAAAACTCAACCGGCTCGCAACTAGCAAACGCGCTCGGCCAAAAAGATGAGAGTGGAGTTATCTCTATCACAATCGGTATTCTGACTGGCACCCTCGGGATTGTGATTTTTACGATGAAGTCCATTGTAGAAATTGAATCCAAGGATGCCTACTCAAGCAAACCGTCTCCCAACATACCGAAATGCCTACGTTGTAGCAAACCATTACATTCGTCAGGCAGATGTACCGCCTGCGATGGGGTTGTATGACCAGACAGGTACGCCATAGGTTCAACAGGCGTTTATGGCTTCTGGAGTCGCAACAGCGCTGCAAGAATGCCTCAATTCTCAGATATGGTGTCTGGTTAAGCCGCAGGGCATAAACTCATGTTAGTGGAAGCTGCGCGGCGGCATC
>JAYVVR010000385.1:0-3196 GCA_043786835.1 Armatimonadota bacterium
GTGACTCTGCTTGCCCCGGCGGGCCGCAAACAGCCAGCCGTTGCTTTGGGCCGTTGTTCTGTCCGGGCCGAGCAGCGGGCGCAGGGCCACGGGAACCGCTGCCCGCGCCAAACACTCCTCGCCGTCGCAGATGATATATCGCCCATCGGCAGACAGACTCATTTTAGACCAGCGTCCCTCTCCGGGAATGGGCAGGGTCAAAAGACAAAATAGCTTTTGTGCAGCTGGCCTGCTCAAAGGCCGCCGGCTCGACGGCGAAGAGCTGCCAGGACAGCCCATGCATCCACCGGGTCATGTCGCCTAAAATCTCGGCGGCACGGCCCACTTCGTTTTGGAGCAGCTCCGACGCCAGTATAGTCGTATTTGCCCCAGCAAACATGGCTTTGAGTACATCTTCAGCCGCCCGAACGCCTTCTAGAGTGTGTGACAGCGGTGAAGCAGACGCAATGAGTGGGTTTTTGAGCGGCAGACCGAGATAGGTTGTGGTGAGATCAATGTTCATAGGAACCTCATAAAAATATGTCGCTGGTGCCTCTGCTGCTTAACGGCGCGTCTTCCCGTAGGACTTTGCATCGCAGCCCAGCAGATAGCGTTCCCAAGTCAGGCTGGACTGTCTCAGCGAAGGTGCCACCAAATTAAAGGGGCGCGTCTCTCGCGAAGCGCGGGATGGCACTGTGTGAGCCTGGATATCCGGCGGCGTCCAGGAGCTTTGAAACGACACAGGAACCCGCGACCACCAGACATTTCGAGGAAACGCGACGATGCAGCCGAGCCGGTCACGGAAGAGCCCATGGGCAAAATGGCCGAGGTAGCAGCCACTCACCGAGAAAACGGCTCCTCTGTCAACAAACGCTTGGGGGCGACCGTCGCGGCTGAAGGCGGTATTACCGTCGAGCCAGCAGACAGGCTTCGATGAGAAGTTGAAGAGAAGTTCCATCGTTTTTTCGCCTACTTGACAATCAACACCGGACAGTGGGCATGATGGGTCACATGGTCAGACACGCTGCCCAGTAGGAACGACTTGATGCCGCTGAGGCCCCGGCTGCCTAGAACAATCAAATCACAGCCATCCTCTTCTGCCACGCGAACAATTTCCACCGCAGGATGGCCGATGATCTTGCGGCACTGGTACGGCACGCCGAGTTCGTCTATGGCGCGGCCTGCGCGGGAGATCGCTTGCTCCTGCGACTCCGCGATATCGTGGGTATCCATGCCGGCAAAAACAACTTCGCCGTAAGGACAGACTGTTTGATAAGGCTCGAAAATCGTGATGAGGGTGAGGCGTGCGCCAAACTTTTGGGCCAGCACGGCAGCAGACGCCGTCGCTTTCAGCGCACATTCCGAGCCGTCCGAAGCAAGTAAGATTTTGGTAAACATCAGCCTCTGTTTCCGTTATTTTCTGCTCAGATAGCTCCGCCATGGAAGATTGTGTGTGTTTGGAGCATTGCCTGTCCGGTGCCTTGAAGCGTCGCGCAGGCGTGTTCTGTTTCGGCGGCAGTGGCCCCATGCACCACGACGAGAAATTCGCCGGATTGAATTCGGGTTTGGTACTTAACTGCCTGGTCCTGGGGAATACCCAATGAGATAAGCCCGCTTGTCAAAGCGCCCACGCCGGCACCGCCGATTGCCCCGGCAACCAGCCCGGCGAATGGTCCTAAAATGAACACTGGTCCAATGACGGGAATGAAAAAGAAGCCCATTCCAAGCAGCAGTCCGAAGAGTCCGCCAAACCATGCCCCGGTTTCCGCTCCATCCAGCGCCGCATCCGCCGGTCGGTAAAAGCCTTCAACATCCTCGCGTGTCTCGAAATTACGGCCAATAAGAGAAATCTTGTCCAGCGTCACTCCCTTTTCGGCAAGGTGGCGAATCGCCTGTTCCGCCTCATAATGGCTGCGATAGCCGGCCACCACTGTTTGATCGCATGAAAGTGGCATCGGCTCTTTCCCTATGCCGGTTGCTGCGGGAGAGATCGCCTCACTTGGAGGTGCGTCAGTAATCGCGCTAGACATTGTTTTCGTTTCCATTTCGTTTCAGGATAATGGTATTATAGCGGGCAGCTCGGAAGCGCACATCCGCCAAATGGCCGATTGTGGTTCTGGGGAAGTCAGTCTCTGCATATTCGCCGAGGTCAGGAGAGAGAAGCGGTATTCCTACGCCAGCAGCTCTTTTTCAGAGCGGCGGAGCATCACGGCGTTGACGGCGACGATGATGGACGAGGCCGACATCAAAAGCGCCGAGACTTCGGGGCGCAGCGACCAGCCCAGCGAAGAATAGAAGATGCCCGCCGCCACCGGGATCGCCAGCACGTTGTACACGCTGGCCCAAACCAGGTTCTGCTTCATCTTCCGCACCGTCGCTTTCGACAGCAAAATCGCGTTGACGATATCCAGCGGGTCAGACTTCATCAGCACGATCTTCGCCGCTTCAATCGCTACATCGGTCCCTGCACCAATCGCAATGCCGATGTCCGCCTGCGCCAGCGCCGGGGCGTCATTGACGCCGTCCCCGACCATCGCCACGAACTCACCTTCGCCTTGCAGCTTCTTGACGTAATCTGCCTTGTTCTCCGGCAGCACTTCGGCAAAGACCCGGTCAATGCCGATCTCTTTGCCGACCCGCTCCGCCACGGCCTTGTTGTCTCCGCTCACCATCGCTGTCTTGATGCCAAGCTTTTTGAGTTCGGCCACAGCACGCTTCGCCGACGGCTTGATAGGGTCCGTCACGCCGACCGCCGCCGCTGCCTTGCCGTCTACTGCCAGCAGGATCATGGTCTGGCCCGCCGCAAGCTGCTGGTCAATGCCCGGCTGGATCGGGCTGAGGTCCACTTTCTTGTCCGCGAACAGGCGGACATTCCCGACAAGTACGCTGTGTCCGTCAATCGTCGCCTGGAGGCCGTGCCCCGCGACGTTCTGGAAGTCCTTCACCTGAGCCGTAGAAGTTAATTTGCGCCGCGCCGTCTCCGCCGCAATCGCGACGGCCAGCGGATGGCTGGAGTTCTGCTCGGCGGCAGCCAGAAGCCGGATTGCTTCATTCTCGTCCGTTCCCGGCGCAGCATACACCGCGCTGACCGTCGGCTTACCCTCCGTTAGCGTTCCGGTCTTGTCAAAGGCGACAGACGTAATCCGCGACGTGCCTTCCAGCGTTGCCGCGTCTTTGATGAGAATGTTGTGTTTCGCCCCCAGGCCCGTTCCTACCG
>JAYVVR010000386.1:0-3186 GCA_043786835.1 Armatimonadota bacterium
CGGGCGCGATGCAGTCATCTGATGAAAGTAGCCAGGCGTATTCGCCATCCGCGCCGCCGATGGCACGCAGCATATTCGGGGCAAATCCTAAATTTACCTCGTTGCGCGAGTATGAAATAAGCCCGGGGTATTTAGAACTGAATTCGCGAACGACTTGCTGCGTGCTATCCTGCGAAGCATTATCGCTAATGCTGATAGTCACGCTGCCGGGTGGCAAATCTTCAATCTGGTTCAGAACACTCACGAGAGCTTGCCGCAGGAATTCCCCGCGCCCGTCATGGGTCGGAATGCAGATCGACAGGCGCGGGATACTCATGTCCCTTCCATCTCCAGCGGTTTTGCCTGCGGCTCCATCTCGGTCATCGGCAGGCCGAAAGCCAGTTTTGGGTAGGCATTGGCGTAGGTGTCAATCATGACTTGAAGCAGCGCTGGTTTCGTCGGATCGGCCCAGAGCTGACGCAGAGCTTCATCCAGTCCCTCTTCACGGTCTACCGTCCCTGAAGCGATCCCATAACCAGCGGCGACTGCCGCAAAGTCAGGAGCACTGTAACCCCAGAGGGTGGATTGATAACGCTCGTGAAAATAGGATTGCTGGAACTGACGAACCATCCCGTGACACTGATTGTTGACAATTATCATCTTGATTGGCAGACTGCCCCGCGCCACGGTCTGAAGCTCCTGTATATTTGTCTGGAATCCGCCATCTCCGGCGATCAGAATCACCGGGCGGCTGTCTACGGCAGCCACGCCCACGGCGGCAGGGAGGGCAAAGCCCATAGACCCCATGCCGCCCGACAGCAAAAATCGCTGGTCCGGGCCGACTTCGATCGACTGCGATGCCCACATCTGGTGCTGGCCGACATCAATCACATAGGCCGAAGCACCCTGGGAATACGCGGATAGTGCGTGCATGAGTTTATTGGGATTAATACCCTCGATATCTGGAAGCTCACTTGTATCCGGCCATTCGGTGCGAAGTGCCGCAATGCTGCGAAGCCATTCACATCGGTTCGGCCAGCGAACGTCCTTCGCGGCGGGGAGTGCCGCGTCGAAGAATGCGGGGAGGTCGGCAATAATCGCCTCGCAGCCGGTAACCCGATTGTTGATCTCGCCCGGCTCCACATCCACGTGGAACACAACCCGGTCACCCTTGAAGGCTTCCGTCTCGGACCCGGTCTGGCGCACATCCAGGCGGCTGCCCAGCACCAGCAGGAAATCGCTCTGGCCGACGGCATGGTTTGCCCAGCGGTTGCCGTAAGAGCCGATCAGTCCGACGCGGAGCGAATCACTGTAGGGAAGCGCGTCCACGCCCATCAGGGAATGGACGACCGGAACTCCGACTGTGTGTGCAAACTCTCGAAAGGCTTCCGCGACACGAGCGGAGCGGATGCCGCCCCCGGCTAAAATCAGCGGCTTTTTCGCGGCTGCCATCTGGGCGAACAGATCTTGAATCCGATCAGCCGGTATTGTCTCGCTTATTGGTGCGTCCGGGAACGATGCAGGTGGTGAAATATCAACTCGCTGAACGTCCATTGGAATATCCAGCAGAACGGGGCCGGGGCGGCCGCTGACGGCCAGCTCGAATGCGTCGTGGAGCATCTGCGGCAGCTGGTTCGGGTCATTTACTTGCCAGGCGGCTTTCGTAATCGGCCTGGCCATTGCCACAATGTCCGTCTCCTGGAATCCGAGCTGACGGATAGCCCGGTCGCCTTTCTGCTCATGTCGATTGACCTGGCCGGTAATAAAGACGGCTGGGGTCGAATCGAAGTGACAGCTCCCGATCCCCGTCAGCAGATTGGTCGCGCCCGGCCCACTGGTGGCCATTGCGACACCGGGGATGCCGGTCATACGTCCGGCGGCTTCGGCGGCAAAAGCAGCCGTCTGCTCATGGTGAACGCTGACGATCCGTATGCCACCGACTGAGTAGATCGAGTCCAGCATATGTGTGATCATGCCGCCCGCCATTTCGAAGACGCAGGGGACGCCGCGCTCCTTCAAAAAGTGTGCAATATAATCCGAGGCCTTCATTGTACTTGCTCCGGCACGGTCTTTAAAGACTGGTGCCAATCGATCGTGCGTCTGAGACCTTCGGCCAGGCTCACCTGGGGGCGCCATCCAGTCGCATTGATTAGTTTCGTAATATCGGCCTGTAGGTGCATCACCTGATCGTGCCGGTAGGGAATGTCGCCGAATCCGAGCGGCAGTGCGGGATCTATTCGATCACGTATCTGTTCAACGACCGAGCGTACACTGGTCGCTTCGCCGGATCCCAGATTGAAAATGCCTGATGCCTCTGGTTTTATTCCCAGACGGACAATCGCTTCGACGGCATCTTCAACATACAGATAGTCCCAAAGCTGTTCCCCGGGTGTAAGTACCGGCCGCTCTTCAGCCAGCAATTTATTGATGAGCATCGGAATAAGCCGCAAGCCATCGTCCATCGGACCGAATGTCCAGAAAGGCCGTATCCAGGCAAATTCGAGGCGATCAAGCGAGCAAATCTTTTCCGTCATCAGGCAAAGTGCATATTTGCTGATTCCATACAACGTAGTCGGCACTGGGGTCAGTGTTTCCGAGATCAAACCGCTGCAAGTGCCATACTCCACAACTGAGCCGAAGCCGACCCAGCGTTTCGCTCCGACCTCCGCAGCGATTTGCAGCAGATCCAGACTCCCCGGCAGATTGGCCCGAATCTGTGCGACATCGTCATTGTAGCGGGCGCTGTTGCCGCCGGTCCAGGCAAGGTGGAAAATAACTTCCGGCTGAAAGTCCCGAATCGGTGCCGACGCCTCCGAAATATGCGCCAGATCGGTCTGGATCCGTGTTACCTCTGACAAAAGCGGTTCAATTCGCCAGCAATCGCTGTCCTCGCGCACAGTGATTGCGGTTTCGCAGCCCTGCTTCAAGAGGCGAGCCAGAAGATGGGAACCTAAAAAACCGGTTGCCCCAGTAACAAGGCAACGCACTCTAAACCACCGCCAATTCGCGGCGGGGCGATCGGGCAAATTCGTGCAGCACGGAGAGCATATAATCCTTGTGAGCATCGCTCAGGCCCGGATAGACCCCCACCCAGAAGATATTGTTCATCACAAAGTCTGTGTTTTTGAGATCACCGATCTTTCGGTGGGCGATGTGCGCATAGGCCGGCTGCTTCAGAAGGTTGCCGGCGAATAGCAGGCGCGTTCC
>JAYVVR010000387.1:0-3184 GCA_043786835.1 Armatimonadota bacterium
ACGCGCTGGAAGCGTATTATGGAGCCACGGAATAAAATCGCCACGGAGTAAATTCCGAGGCTGAACAAAACAGCGTCGCGGCGACGCGGGAATAGAACATTCATCGCCTTTGGTCTTCCATCGCTTCGACGGTGTTTTTCAATAGCCTCGGAATTTATTCCGTGGCGGACTTCTTAAAACACGATGGGACAACGCACGTATTCAGATAGGCAGGAAGATGGAACGGTGCTGGCCTGGGAAGTCGAGCGGCTGTGAGAGATCACGCGGGACTTTCCACGCGAGCAGGTTCCGCTGGGCGAAATCGGTGACTTCGACTTGGTGACCTGGTTCGACAGCGAGAAGCACCTTCCAACGTGCCGGGCGGTTACGGAACATGCTCGGAAGATTTGGGACGCTACGTTTGACTACCCCATGATTTTGTCCGCCAAAGGTCATATTACGGACGGGATGCACCGTGTCACGAAGGCCTGGATGCTCGGGCGCGAGACGATAGAAGCCGTGCAGTTTGACGAGGACCCGGAGCCGGATAAGCGCATAAAGCCGGGAGCATGAGGAACACAAAGCGGTGCCTAAAATCTTAGTGATTGACAATTACGATTCGTTTACTTATAATTTGGTCCAGTATCTCGGCGAGATGGGCGCGGAACTTGTTGTTCGGCGCAATGATGCCGTCTCGGTTGCCGAGGTTGCCGACATAAAGCCGGCAAAGATAGTGATCTCGCCTGGACCCGGCACGCCTGACGACGCAGGCGTGACGCTGGGCTTGATTCAAGAATACGGTCGGACTATCCCAATCTTTGGCGTCTGTTTAGGCCTTCAAGCGATGGGGCAGGCGTTTGGCGGGCGGGTCGTTCGGGCGGATAAACTGATGCACGGGAAGACGTCGAAAGTGACGCATCGGGGGCAAGGGGTCTTTGCCGGGCTGCCGTCGCCGTTTGAGGCGACCCGGTACCATTCGCTTATTGTGGAAGAAGCGTCGCTGCCGGAGTGCCTGGAAATCACAGCGGAAGCCGAAGACGGCGAGATTATGGGCCTGCGCCATAAAGACTGGCCGCTGGAAGGTGTCCAATTCCACCCCGAGGCGGTTTTGACCGAGCACGGCAAGCAGATACTGCGGACATTTTTGGAGCGCTGATGTCCACAAGTCTTTACGAAAAACGCCTGAGCTTAGTCCGGACGGCCATGCACGAGAACGGCCTGGATACGCTGATTGTGACCCCCGGTGCGGCAATGCGCTACTTGACGGGCTTTTCGGAGCCGGGGTCGCGTTTCTTAGCGTTGATTGTCCCTGACGACCAGCCCTGGCTCTTTGTGGTGCCGGCGCTGAACGCTGGTCAGGCCCGGTCAAATCCGGCAGGCGTGACCGATATTCGCGTCTGGGACGACGGCGCTGGCTGGGAAAGTGTGCTGGTCCCGCTGGCAAAAGAGCTAATGCTGGACATCGGGATTGTCGGGATTGACGACGATATGCCCGCGCGTTTTGTCCTGAAACTGCAAGAGCTGATGCCGACCGCGCTGTTCCGGCCCGCAGGCATGGCCCTCGCCCCGCTGCGCTCACGGAAAGATGCATGGGAGCTGGCGTCTTTGCAGCGAGCCGCCGAGGCGACCGATGCGCTTATTTCAGTGGCTTATGCCGCCTGCACAGCCGGGAGCAGCGAGCGGGAGGTGGCGTCCGCGATTGGGCAGGCGATTGCGCAGAGCGGCAACCAAGACTCGTTCGCGCCAATTATCGGCGCAGGCGTCAACGGCGCGTCGCCCCACCATAACACCGGGGCGGCTAAAATCAAAACCGGCGATGTCGTGATATTGGACTTCGGAGCCATGACCGATGGGTACCACGGCGACATTACGCGCACGGTCGCGGTCGGCACGGCAACTGAGGAAGCCAGACGCGTTTACGATGTCGTTTACCGAGCCTACTCCGCCGGCGTTGCCGCCGTTCAGCCCGGTGCGACCGCGCATGATGTGGACGCCGCCGCTCGAAAAGTGATCGCCGACACCGGGTACGCGGAGTTCTTTATCCACCGCACCGGTCACGGCATCGGCCTCGATGACCACGAGACGCCGTACCTAATGGCGGGGAATTATACAAAGCTGCTGCCTGGTCATTGCTTCTCGGTCGAGCCAGGGATTTACCTGCCTGGCAAGTTCGGTGTTCGTCTAGAAAATATCGTCACGGTCTCGGAAGACGGCACGGCGCGTGTTCTGAACGAAGCCATCCCGCCGGAGCTTATGGTGCTGTGAAGCCCCGCCCTAAAGGGTAGTGCGTTTTAGAAATCGACTCTTTTATGAAACTTATTGCTGATGCCCTCATTTCTCTGCCGTTTACGCTGGACTTCTGCGCGAAAGGCCCCGATGTCGAGCCTTTGACGTGTACGCTGAACGGTATGGACGCGACCCTCTTTTTCCCGCCGTCCCTCAGCGAAGGCACCGACGGCCAGGGCATTTTCGGCGAGTGGGCCTGGTGGACAGGAAAGACCCTGCGTCTGGTTTTGGAACAGACCCTGATGGGCGATGCGGACACGGAGGACTTGCGTAAGTCCGCGCTTGCCACCGGGCAGGAGATTTTGCGGCGATTTTTGAACGCGTATCGGTGGCGGTTCAGCCAGCCGGAAGTCCATCCGATTGTGCTGGACCCGCGCGTTGTCACACTTTCCGTGCAGCATGACGACGGCAAGATCGAAAAGCTGCCGGAGCCGCTCGGGTCATTCTTCTACCAAAACATGCCGTCAAAGCCGCCGCTTGAGACCTCGGTCAATTCAACAACTCTGGAAACACTCTTCGCCGATATTCAGAGCGCCGTTGACCCGCCGCTTGCCGGACAATTACGCCTCGACGCCGAAGCTCTGGACGCGCAGGGCGAAACCGAACGCGCCGAGCTGGTGCGGGGATTGATTGTGTCGTAGCAGTGGACTGCATCCTTGAGGTGAGACAAAAAGTTAAGGTGGTATAATTCAAGAAGGAAGTCGTCACTACTAAACTTCGCGTTGGTCCGCGGGATCTCCCAGCCAATCCAAGACCGATAAGCAGAAAGCAATAGTGTAAAGGGAAGGGCATGAAAACATGTGGACAAAGTTGGCAGCCTTAATCCTGGTTCTGGGGATGATCGTACCATCCCCCTGGAGCGTCCCAATGGGAAGAGCCTCGGCAGATCCTGAAGTCAGAACTCCGACGGCAGTCGAGA
>JAYVVR010000388.1:0-3176 GCA_043786835.1 Armatimonadota bacterium
GGGCAAAACCGGCATCGAGTCGGCATTTGAGCAGTACCTGCGCGGCAAACCCGGCGGCACGGATGTCCAGATCGATGCCCACGGACGGATGATCCGCACCCTGAGTGCCGCTGACCCGGCTCCCGGCGGAACGGTGACCCTGACTGTGGATGCCGGAGTACAGGCCGCGGCCGAGCGCGTTTTTAAAGAACATAACTTTATCGGAGCGGCAGTAGCAATCAACCCGCAGACCGGGGCCGTCCTAGCAATGGCATCCGCCCCAACGTTCGACCCGGATCAGTTCGCCAAGGGGATCACCGCGGCGAACTGGACGCCGCTGCACGACAGCCCGACCCATCCCCTGATTAACCGCACCCTCGATGCCATGTATCCCCCGGGCTCGACCTTCAAACCGGTCGTAGCTTGTGCGGGCCTGGAGACGGGGGCCATCACGACCAGAAGCAGCGTCTACTGCCCGGGATCGTATCATCTGGGCCGCGCCCGTTTCGGCTGCTGGGCACGGCACAATGAGACAGACTTCGTTAAAGCGATTGCCCAGTCCTGTGACGTTTTTTTCTATGTTGCCGGCCAGAAGATCGGGCCGGATCGACTGTCTTTCTACTCCAAGCAATTTGGGCTGGCCGAAAAGACCGGAATCGATCTCGGCGGTGAAGATATCGGCTCTATCCCCTCCCCTGCCTGGAAAGCGAAACATTTCGGGCGGCTTGGCCCGCAGTTTTCGCAGTGGTTCGGGGGAGACACCCTCCACATGTCTATCGGTCAGGGGGATGTGCTGACGACCCCCCTGCAAATGGCCCGAGTCGCGGCGACTCTGGCGAATGGAGGCAAAGTGCTGCAGCCCTACACAGTCGAAAGAATCACCGACGGCACGACGGCGCATCTGCTGTATCGCGGCACCCCGAAGCTGGTTCGCCAGGTTCCTATCAGCCCGGGCAACATGGAGGCGGTGCGCTCAGCCATGCGGGCCACAGTCACAAACGGCACAGGCAAAGTGGTCAATTTCCCGGGAGTCGCCGTCGCGGCGAAGACCGGCTCAGCACAGACGCACGGCTCGTCCAAGACGCACGGCCTTTTTATCTGCTTCGCTCCCTATGACCATCCGACCATCGCGATCGCAGCGATTGTCGAACATGGCGGACACGGCGGCGACACGGCGGGAAAGGTTGCACGGGCGATGCTGCTGGCCTATTTCCACCTCAAAGATACGGGGGAGAAATCGGCTCGGAGCGATTAAACTAAGTATATGTGCATAAGTAATCCGGTATTTTCTTCAGCCCCGGAGGGGCTTTCTCCGAATAGCCCGGCCTTTCAAGGCCGGGTTTAAATGCCGAGAAACATATGCACTACTACTTACAAAGCGATTGTCTGCCTTCGCAGACAGAGGATCACTCGCGAAGGGCCAGCTCTTATGTCTGCGAAGGCAGACAATCGCGCCTCAAAAGACCTGCACTTCCAGTGCAGGGTACTTACGCAATAGGTCTACTCTATTTTCCTGCTCCGCGCCTCAGCGTGACCACCTGGTCGGCAGCCACGGCGGGAAAGGTCTCACTCTTGCCATCCGGCCAAAGCACGGCGATTGAATCCACTTTCGCTTGCGGGCCGAGACCAAAATGTGCGCGTGGATCATTGCTGCACAGAATGCTGTAAGATGGGTTGATCCAGTTTGTCCGGCGGCTGCCCCCCGACAGCACCGTGACACGGGCGCCGTACGCATCCCGGCCCCCATAGCGCGGGTCGATCGCCCGGACATCGAGCCAGTGGCCCCGGTTCGGGGCGACATCGCGCAGAATACGCACCGGGCCGGCAATACTCGTCACCACCAGATCCATTCCCCCGTCATTGTATATGTCTCCGCAGGCGAGGCCCCGCCCGACATTCGGATACCCGCACAAAGCCGGGTTTGCGGCGGAGATGTCCCGGAAGTGCCCCGCCCCGTCATTGGCGAAAATCTGATTGTTTTCGACATACGGACTCCAATGCGGCCCCAGCTCGGCACCCAGCGATGTCCCGGGCAGGGAGTTCTGCGAATGTCGCACCCGTCCGTTGACGACGGCGATGTCCAGAGCGCCGCTGTTGTCGAAATCCGCCATGACCGTACCAAAGCCGGTGCCGTGGCGCAGGGCGGCCAGACCGGAGGCGGCGGTGCGATCCTCGAACATTCCGGGGCTGGTCTGTTCCCACAGCGTGTTGCCTTCCTCCGTTAAGTGCGTCACATACACCGAGGGCAGGCCGGTGCCGGTCAGGTCACCGACGGCGATCCCCATATTTGCCTGGGCGATGCCGGAATTGTTGACCGCGATTCCGCGCACCAGCGCTTCCTCGCCAAATGTTCCGTTTTTCTTGTTAATCCAGAGATGGTTTGCTTTGCCGTCCTGGGTGATCAGAAGATCCGGCCAGCCGTCGCCGCTGAAATCCAGGGACGTGACTCCCAGCCCGGGACCGGGCGTATGCCCCAGACCGGAAGCATCCGTGACGTCGGCGAAATGCACGCTTTTCCCTTCATGGCCGGGTATCGGGCCGAGGTTATGAAATAGTCGCGACGCGGCACCCACAAAATTGGACGGGGCGCAGTAGTCGGGCAGACCAGAAGGGTCCGGGCAGGGCTGATCCAGATATTTCACATAGTTGACGATCACCAGATCGAGACGCCCGTCCCGGTCATAATCAAAAAATGACGCCGAAGTCGCCCAGCAGGGATCGTTCAGTCCGGCTTCGCGGGTCACATCCTGAAATTTACCGCCGCCGAGGTTCAGGAAAAGCCGCACACCGCCATAGCCGGTCACGAGCACATCGGGCAGGCCGTCGTTGTTGATATCCCCGATGGCGACACCGATGCCGAAGCCTGCGACCCCGAGGCCGGAGCCGACGGTGACATCGGTAAAGTGTCCATCGGCCTCTTGATGGTAGAGCCGGTTGACGGAGAGAGACTTCGGCCCGGCACCTTGCAGCAGGTAAAGATCCAGCCGTCCGTCGTTGTCATAATCCAGCAGGGCCGCCCCGGTGCCCATGGACTCCGGCATAAAGTAACGGTTTGACGCACCCGGGTCCTGGACGAAACTGACTCCTGCCTGCGGCGTGACATCCGCAAACCACGCTGCATTCGCGGGGGCGGCGACGGATGTGGCTGCGGGGCGACACCCGGCCAGGGCGGCACACAGACCAGCCAGAATCACTCC
>JAYVVR010000389.1:0-3175 GCA_043786835.1 Armatimonadota bacterium
AGGGCGTTCTCAATGGTTTCGTCCTGCCCGACGACCGCTTTATGGACTTCGGCGGTAATCGCCTGGGCCACCCGCTGCACTTCCCCGCCAGTCTGGTAAGAAGGCGTCGCCGCTGTCGCAACCGGCGGCGGGGTGAAGAAGTTCACCGACGGCGCTTCCCACGACGGAGCCGCAAGCCCTCTTCCGTTCTCTGCACCTTCCCGTTGTAGCACTGGCTCCCCGGAGGGCGGGAGGGTCGCCGTCTGCGGCGGGGTAGGTTCTGTCTCATTCTCAGGCAATACCGATTTCCTTTCTGATGCTCTCCATCTGCCGGGTCAAATCCAGCAGCTCAGCTTCCGACACTTTTCCCTGGTCCAGCCTCAGCTCACATGTCGCGAGCAGGCGGCGCAGACGCTCTTTATCAATCTGGCCGCGCCGGGCAGCAACCGCCGCAAGCCGCTCCAAGTCTACGTCAGGCGGCAGAGCAAGGCGTCCACAGATGTCGCGCAGGAACTGCCGGTAGAGCGTTTCAAGCGCGGTCTGGGACGCCCCTGCCCGGCGGTACAAGCTCGCCAGCGACCCGACATAATCAGCGGACGACCGGACGATCAAAGCCACCGGCGGAACCGGCGGGCCGAACCGGACCGACAGCATGGCCAGCAGACCGAGCGCGGCAAAGCAAAGCTGGATGACGGCAAGCTGCAACGGCCGGCCTAAATCCTCCCACACCGAGCCGTCGGCATTCGCGGCGTCGCCGTGGTGGTATTCGTCAAACAAGACCCGCCCGCCCGGCTTGCCGTAATGCGCCAGCACGTTTGCCAGGAACACCGCGTTTTCAGACTGGGCGAGCTGCCGGTTCGTGAACACGGCACCATCGGCAACCGCGATCAGGCGTCCTTTGCCGACGGGAATGACCAGTGCCAGCGGCCCGGCCTGATCGCCGAAAAGTGCGAGGCCATCCGCCGCCGCCCGCTTGATCCGAAAGCCCGACTCGGAGTGCAGGCTTAAAACTCCCTGCGTATCGGCGACCGGCTGAAGCGGTGCGAACTCCGAACGGCCTGTATTTGGCGACCCGGACTGCACAATCAAGTCCAGCGCGTCCCCGAATGACTGCGGATCGCTGGTTCCATTACCGCCGGTCTGGCTGCTGGCGAGGCGGGACGACAGCAAAATCGCGGTATGCCCGGTCTTCAGCCACTGCCGCAGCCGAGGAACATCTTTTGCCGAAAGCTGCGTCGAGTTGGCACGGCTGCCGCCGGTCAGCGAGAAGCCCGTCACATCGGCTTCGGGTTCTGCCGCCAGCAGGATCCCGTCTTCCTGCGGCGACAGATCCGCCCAGCTTTGCCGCCAGGGAACGGCCTGATAGCCAAGCTTGCCGGCCCACAAAAACGCGCCGCGCATTCCTGAGCTTCGGTCATTTGTGATGGAGGGGTTCGGCGTTTCTTCGCGTCCCGGCATCCGGCGGGCGCTCGGGCCATGCCCGCCAAGAAGCAGCCCCCCGGTGACAAAAAGCGCAAGCAGAAGAAGCACAGCGATAAGATCACGCGAGTTTCGCATTTAAGCCGCCGCAGCCTCCGCCGGAATCGCTTTTAAAGCCTCATACTGCGCCACAGCCCAGGCATACTGAGACGCATTGGTCGGGGCAAAGCCGTACCAGACTTGATCAAACTCACGCGTCAATGGCGTGAGCGCCGTGTAAACGTCGCCCCGTCCGTACGCCCGGAGCGCCCGCAAATACTCCCAGTTCGTCTTAGAGCGATCAAACCGCAGAACACCGTCGGTGTCCAAAGCCACTAGCGACGCGAGATAAACCAGCCGGAATGCACGGCGATAGTCCCCAAGCTTTGCCTGCTGCTCCGCCAGCGCCAGCAGACTGTTGTTATCCCGCGCTTCCACCAAGACAGCTTCTTCTTCGTCGAGTGCTAGCGGCCGCACCCGCGCCTCACGCCGTCCAACCGCCTGCACCAGCACCCAGACAAGGATCGCGAATGCGCCGGCAGCAATGACAAAAAGAATGCCTTGAATGACGCTTGGGTTGATGCTTCCTGAGGGGTTCAGCGACGGCTTTTGCTTGCGCGGCTTAAACAGTTTATCCAGCCAGGACGCGATCCTGTCAGCCAGCGACGATGAGGGGGGCGGGTCGGACGCAAACTGCTCATCCGCCAGCACAGCCCGCGCCGACGCGGCGGCATCGGCAGGGTTTGCTTTGACCGGAGCTGTCATCAAAGACTGCCTTAGCAGGCCGATTTGGTCTGAAAGCGCCTCCAGCGTATTCGATTTTGTCTCGGGGTCTTTAATTGTTTCGGCAGCTCCGATCGCCGAGACAAGCGGGCCGGTGTTGACGAGAATCGGCGTTTGTCCCAGCAGACCGACCGAGTGAACCGGACCCAGCACCTGCTGGGCGACCAGAGATGGCGATTGCCTTGTTGAAATCATCTCAGCATCAAGCGCTTCCGCCTGTCGGTTCAGCGAGTCCTGCACTACAGCCAGTGCGTGATCATACCCAGCAGGCGTTTCCGCCTCAAGCCGCCCGCTCGTCAGCGTCAGCAAAACAAGCAGTGTGAGAATAAGTTTCATTGAAGCGGCCTTCCCGCCTGCGGCGGCACATTCGACCGGGGCGGCAGGCCAGGCCGGACCCCGAAAGTCGGCACTGGCGGTAGAAACGGGCCGAGGGCGCTCAGCGGGGGATAGTTCAGATCCAGAGCCAGAAGCTCGATGTCCACACCTTCTTTTCGAATCCGCAAGTCGTAGTACAATACCGTAATGACGCTGGCAATAAACGGCAGCAGCAGCAGGTGAGTCAGACCGCTACTAAGAAGTACAACCACCTGCTGCTGGGCTGTCCCGCCGCTGCCGCTGCCAAGTGAGGCTGCACCCGGCGCGATATTCAGCACGGTATCGAACAGGTACGCTAGTGGCAGGCGCAGGCCGAGGCCCACAACGTACAAAACCGCCCCGAGCAGAAGCAGGCAGCCGAACACACGCATCCCGTAGCCGCCCGCAAGCGCCGCCGACCGCTTGAGCGCTTTTCCCGGCCCGACCCCTTCAACAAGCAGAGCTTGAAGCACGAACAGAAGCTGTGTCGCGAATACCAGCCACAGCACCCCGCAGAGCGCCAGCCCAAGCGCCAGCAGCAGCCCGGACAGGAACGCGACCGCAAGGATAGCTGGAGTCCGGCGCAGGCAGAGCCGGAAGG
>JAYVVR010000390.1:0-3175 GCA_043786835.1 Armatimonadota bacterium
TCCGACACGGCTCTGCTCGGCAAGTACGCCGAAGACAAGTACCGAGGCGACATGGACACGATTAATGCCGCTTACGGAACCCACTTTGCCGCGCTGCAGGACATCAAGCCGCCGGCAGGTGCAGACCCCGAGGCGGTGCGTGAATGGAACACGTTTGCAGCAGCCCTGCCGGCCCACTCGAAGCTCGCCGGATTTAGCGGGGCGGCGGCGGCGTACAGTCCCAGCCCGCTGCTCGACAAATACCATGCGTTTCTTAGGTCTCGGTTTCGTGGCAGTATCCGGGCGCTGGACCAAGCCTACAGCCAGGAGGACGAAGATTTTCTGACGGTCTTTCCGCCGTTCGAGCAGCCCCAAAGCCATACCTGGACCTCCCGTGCCGACACGAAAAGCGCCGACTGGAAGAGGTTCGAGGCGACCCTTCCCGCAAACTATTTTGTCGTGGTCGGGGCCGACCCTCTGTACCGGCGCTGGCTCCAGCAGGAAGCGGAGCCGGACATAAAGACCTTAAACGCGGCCTGGGGCACCAAATTTGGCGACTACACCGCCGTTCAGCTTTTCCCGACACCCCTCGGCAATGCGCGGCAGCAGGCCGATTGGGAAACTTTTGTCCGCACCCAGCTTGCGTTCCGGGATATTCGTGTCGCACCGTCTGCTCTGCCCTCGTATCAGGCGTTTCTCGCCAAGCAGTATAAGAACAGCGTCGCTGATTACAATAAGAAGTATGGGACGCAAACGTCGTCGTTTCAATCCGTGACGCTGCCAGACCCCGAAACAATCCCCGCTGCCGGGCCGCCGCTTCTCGACTGGATCGCGTTTCTCAAAGTCGTACCGCTCAAATCGCTCACGGCAGACACGCCGGAGACACGCTGGCGAAGCTCAAGTTTAGCGCGGGCAGGGACGCCGCTGCCGAATCTCGTGTCCGACTGGGCCTTTGTGCAGGGGCATACAGGTGATCTGCGCTTCGACTACTTGACCCGCAACTACCGCCTTGTCTTGCAGTTTCTTTTCCTGCATAGCAGCGCGGTTTCGGTGACGGTGATTTATTGCTTTTTGGCGATTTTGACGACATTGATTGTCAACCCGCTTTGCGCGTATGCGCTTTCGCGGTATAATCTGTCCTATGGAAACGCCGTGCTGCTGTTTCTCTTGGCAACGATGTCGTTCCCTGGCGAAATCTCGCTGATCCAAAACTTTTTGCTGCTTAAGCAGTTTGGCCTCTTGAATACCTACGCGGCCTTGATTTTGCCCGGCGCAGCTTCAGGGTATTCAATATTTCTTCTGAAAGGCTTCTTCGACAGCCTGCCGCGCGAGCTGTACGAGGCGGGGACACTCGACGGTGCAAGCGAATTACGCATGTTCTGGACAATCACGCTGCCGCTCAGTCGTCCGATTTTCGCAGTGATTGGGCTGGGCGCGTTTTCGGTGTCCTACGGCGGCTTCTTGTATGCAATGACGATTTGCCAGGACCATAAAATGTGGACGATCATGGTCTGGCTGTACGAGCTGCAATCCAGCGGCGCACCGATGTATGTAATGATGGCGGCGCTGACCCTCGCCGCCCTGCCGACGCTTCTAGTCTTCATGCTGACGCAAAACACCATCATGAAGGGCATCATATTGCCAAGCTTTAAGTAAGTGTGAGGGCAGGACGCTTACCGAGTGGCGCTTGTCACTGAAGCGCAGAGCCGATGTCCATCTCGGGAATAGCGATCTGCCGAGTGCGCCCGGCTTGCTGGACCCGCTTGAAATGCCCTGGACAAAAGAAATTTTGATTTGTACCTGGGCTACTTCTGTAAATCATTAGACCTCTTGCGTAAGTATCCTGCACTGGAAGTGCAGGGCTTTTGAGGTGCGATTGTCTGCCTTCGCCGACAGAAGAGCTAGCCCTTCGCGAGTGATCTTCTGTCTGCGAAGGCAGACAATCGCTTTGTAGAAGACCCGGATTTCTAATCCGGGCAGGGCAACGCGACTTATGCAAGAGGTCTATTATGTTTATGCCGGAAACAACAGAGCTTGATTTAGTTCGCGCGGCGCAGTCAGAGCGGCATGGGCTGGCGATTGCCTACATCAAAAAGCAGGTTGGGGCAGGGACTGAGTACCGCAACGAAGTCGCCCGCGCGGTGCTGTCGGCGTCGGGGGGCTACTACCAGCTTGCCGAAATGCCGGAAGAGTTTGCCGGGGCGCTTGGCGGCGGGGTCTCGCACCGGCTGGTCGCGCCGTCCGATGCGCTGGCACTACTGGGGCAGATGCAGGTGTTTATTGAACAGATTTTGGCGGGGACGCAGACTGTTCGGGCGGCGTCGCTGTATGCGCTTTACGCGGGGGGCAGCCTGCGGTCTCGGCGCGAGATGTTTGTGCTGGATCAGAAAGCGGGCGAGCAGCCGTTCTCGCATGGGAAGTGGCAGCCGGACATCCTGCCGCGTTTCTTGAAGCTTCGTCTCGACTGCGGCAGCCAGCCGCCGCCGCCCGCGCTCGGAATTACGTCGGGTGTTTTGTTCCTGCTAGCCCCCCAGCACCGCGACGACGGTCACGCCCTGCTTGCGACCCTGTCTCGCACCCCCGGAACGCAGGACCTCAGTGCCCCGAAACCGTCCCCAATGATGCACTAATTCGAAGATGCACTAATTCGAAGATGAACGGATTGGCTCGGTCCCTTCGCTTAAAATGTCCAGATAACGGCGGTAAACAAAGAGGCGACCGCGCCTGCGCCCGGTCATCTCCTGAACAATCCCTATCTCTCCGAGATTTCTGACGGCAAAGTTTACGGTCGGAACTGAGAGCTTTAAAGTCTCGGCAATCTGGGCGACTGACAGAATCGGTGCGATCTGAAATTGAGAAAAAACGCGCAGCGCAGAAGAAACGGCTTGGCCCAAGCCTTCAATGCGTTCCCGGTCTTCGCGAAACAACTGCAAAAGGGAGCGGGTCGCTGCTGCTCCCTGCTCTGCCGTCTCCTGAACCCCGCGCAGGAAAAAGCCGAGCCATGCTTCCCAGTCACCCGTCTCGCGGACCTGCTGTAATAACTCATAATAAGTTTCGCGGCGCTGCTTTAGGTACAAACTGAGGTACAAAAGCGGCTCCGTCATTGCGCCTTCCGCACACAGCAACAGGGTGACTAAAAGCCGTCCGACACGGCCATTGCCGTCTAAGAAGGGATGGATAGACTCAAACTGGACAT
>JAYVVR010000391.1:0-3174 GCA_043786835.1 Armatimonadota bacterium
TCGGCATAGGGGAAAAGCGCCTCAGCAATCAAGTCTTCCGAGACATACGGGCCATACGAGTCAGCGGTGTCAATGAAGTTCACGCCAAGCTCCAGCGCCCGCTTGAGAACGCGCTTTGCTTCGGCGGGGTCCTTCGGGTCGTCCCAGATGCCCTTCCCAGTAATCCGCATTGCGCCGAAGCCCATGCGATTGACGACTAGATCGCCGCCGAGTGTAAACGTGCCGGACGCTGCCGCGTTGGGTGTTAATTCTGCCATTTTGTAGTGCTCCTTCGAATTCATCCTCAGTTGAGAGTGCTTGAGTATTCCCGCGCACGGCGCACGGCAAACCGTAGGGTATACTAGGGCAAAGAGGGAACGAAGTGCTCGAAGATGTCGTCAAAGCAATGGAAGGGGTCGAAGCGCGGCTTGTCTCGCTCAGCCGCCCCCTCAATTTAGAAGGTCAAACCGAAGAAATTGCGGCGTTAGAGGCGGAAGCCGGGCAAGGAGGCTTTTGGGATGACCCGGCCGCCGCGCAGGCGCAGATGCAGCGATTAAACACGCTGAAAGAAAATCTCGCCCCCTGGCACTCTGTTAAGAAGCGCCTCGACGATGTCCAGACACTCGCCGAGCTTGCCGGTATGGAAGACAGCCCGGAGACCTATGTGCCGGAACTCGAAGGGGAGCTGAAAGCAATCACGGCGGCTTTGGACAAACTAGAAGTCGAAACTTTGCTGTCCGGACCACATGATGCCGCCCCAGCGATTTTAGAAATCAATGCTGGGGCGGGCGGGGCGGACGCGAACGATTGGACTTCAATCTTGCAGCGGATGTACCTGCGCTGGTCCGACCGTCACGGCTTTAAAACTGATTTATTAGACGAAGTGGAAGGCGACGTCGCGGGACTGAAAAGCACGACACTTCGCATTGAAGGCAAGAACGCATATGGATTATTGCAGGGCGAGCAGGGCATTCACCGGCTGGTACGCATCTCGCCGTTTAATAAAACCCGCGAAACATCGTTTGCCGGGGTGAATGTCGTGCCGGAAGTGGCCGAAGTGGAAAACGTAGACATCCCTGAAAAAGATTTGAAGACCGATTATTTTAGAGCATCCGGCGCGGGCGGCCAGCATGTCAACAAAACCAGCAGCGCGGTTCGGATTACCCACCTGCCGACCGGCATTGTCGTTTCCTGCCAGAACGAGCGGTCACAGGGCCAGAACCGGGCGTTTGCGATGAATGTTTTGAAGTCCAAGCTCTTGGCACTGGCCCAGGCGGAAAACAAAGCCGGGATTGACGAGCTGCGCGGCGATCGCAAGGACATTGCGTTCGGCCACCAGACCCGGAACTATGTTTTTCAGCCCTATACACTTGTGAAAGACACGCGCACCGCCCACGAAACCGGCGACATTCAGCGGGTGATGAACGGCGAGTTCGACGACTTTATTGACGATTATTTACGGTGGCAGCAGGCACAGAAATCGCAGGACGCAGCATGAAATCTATTTATCTCACGCTTGGATTAGCTTCGATTGCAATTACAGCGGCAGCTTACGCTTCGCCGCAGTCGGTCTCAAAAACCGCCGACACCGTGCAGGTCGTGACCGCGCTGTCCGGCGCAGGATCGTCCCATGCCGAGACCAATCTCGGCAACCTTGTCGCCGACGCCGTGCGCCAAACAGGGAACGCGTCGGTCGCACTCATTCCGTCCGATGAGATTGACGGCGGCGCAAGCATTCCCGCCGGCAAGACCGACCCGACCAAAATTATTTCCGCCCTGCACTATGCTGGCGATCCTAGCGATACGGTAGTTGTTTTAAGTCTGACCGGAGCACAGCTTCTGAAGGTCGCAGAGCGGTCGGTCTCCCGTGCACCGGAGCCGTTCGATGGCTTTTTGCAGATCTCCGGCCTCCAAATCCGCTACGACCAGAACCAGCCCGCCGGCAAGCGTGTTTCGCTGGTTGGGGCCGGCGGCAGCGAGGTAGACTCCGGCAAGTCGTACCGGGTCGCGATGACGCGCTCACTCGCCGGCGGCAGCCTCGGGTACTATCAGATCTGGTCCGGCAAAGACATCAGCGACGATACCGGCATTCCGCTGTCCAAGAGCCTCGGCACCTATTTAACCGCGCATTCGACCCTCAACAGCGTTGTCGAAGGCCGGATTTCGTCGCGGTAACAGATCACTGAAGAGGCCACGGGCTGAAACCCGAGGCTCGGAGAGACCACCGTCGAGGCGACGGAAGATTCGGATAAGTTTGGCCTTGTGCCGCCGCGACACTGTTTTGGCCGAGCCTCGGAATTCATTCCATGGCATTCATCATCAAACGCTTATGCAACTCTGTCAACGCACTTTGCTTCTTGCCGTACTGCCTCTTTTGCTGCTGTCCGGCTGCCGTACACAATCCCAGACCCCGGCAGCGCCGCTCGCCGTCAAGTCATCCTTCGACGGAGATCGTGCCTTTGCAAGCCTGTCGGCCCAGTGCGCGCTCGGCGTCCGTCCACCCGGCTCGGCGGCGCACGAAGAGTGTAAAACTTATATTCTCTCGCAGCTTACGCCGCTTATCGACAAAGTCCGCACCCAGACCTTCAACTATCACGACTCCGATCGCAAAGTCACCCTGCGTTTAACCAATATCATCGGCGTCATCAATCCAAGCGCCAAAAAGAAAATCTGCTTATTCACGCATTGGGACACCCGCCCGACCGCCGACCAGGATTTGGACCATAAAGACCGGCCCATCTTAGGAGCCGACGACGGCGCTTCGGGGACAGCGGCGCTTCTGGAACTGGCGCGGGTCTTTCATGACAAGCGCCCGGCCGTCGGCGTCGTGCTGCTGTTTGTGGACGGGGAAGATTGGGGGCCGGGCGAGAACCGAATGTATCTCGGCTCGATTTACTTCGCCCAGAACCCCGGCCTTGACAAGCCGGACTACGCGATTTTGCTTGACATGATCGGCCAAAAGAACTTAATCGTTAAGCGCGAGATTGGCTCCCAGCAGATGCACCCGGAGATCAACGCCAAAGTCTGGGACGCCGCCGCTGCCCTGGGTTACGGCGTCCAGTTCCCGCAGGACGGCCTGCAAGGCCCCATCGGCGACGACCATGTCCCGTTCAACTCCGCAGGCATCCCGGCAGTGGACTTAATAGACTTCGACTACCCCTACTGGCACACGCTTGGGGACACCCCCGACAAATG
>JAYVVR010000392.1:0-3156 GCA_043786835.1 Armatimonadota bacterium
TAGAATAGTTGGGTTACAAAGATTATACAGAAAAAACCGGGCCGGCGTCAAGGCAGGCCGGCTTTATCACGGCAGCGGGTCTTCAAATGTCAGCAGGCGGTTTGGGTAGTCAATCGTGACACGGCTATGATGGGACAGCAGAGGAATACCGAGCATCATACCGATCTCGAAATTGAATGTCGGGCTAACCTGATGATCCACAAATGAGCGCCCGATGATGCCGTCTTGAGTCAGTGTGGCGGGGGGTGAAGAGCCGTCAAAGGTAATGTTCAGCTTCTGAGGCGTGTTGCAGACCTGCACAACCATTGCCGAGTCGCCGATGCCGGAGCGGTCGTCGTAGCTGCCTTCCTCCCAGAAATCCCGGTTTATATTTTTAGACAGCTCCTGAGTCAGCTCCAGACCAAAAACATCAGTATACGCGCCGGAGTCGAGCATAGCCCAGAGGCGGCGCTTCTGGGTGTGCGCGGAAAGAAATAAATGCGAATGAAACATATGCAGTGGGGCCGTCGCGAGAGACGTATGCGCTTGAGCGACATGCCCAGCGTTCGGGCCGCGAGCAATAACCATGGTGTTGTTGTCAAAGTCTAAAGTCACGGCATAGTTGGCAAGCAACGCACTGCCGAACAAACCATCGGTATTGTCCGGGACCGAACTGCTGACTATCATCGGGATTGTATGCAGCGTCACCGAACCAAGTGTCAGAGTATCAGCCTTTTTCAGGGATGCCGAAGCTTTGCCCTGCACCCCGGAGACGTAAGTCCTCGCCAGGTCCGGCAGATTGAGACGCTTGGCGGCATTCCGGGACAGCAGAAGCCCGCCCGCACCGGTATCAAATAGCAGACGAAACGGTTTGCCATTGATACTGACAGAGACAAAGACAAAGTCGCCTTGACGCTGTATTGGAAAGACAGACATGGAAGACGTTTGCTTTTCGTCTGCTGCGTCCAAATGGAATGGAGGGTCAGAGGCAAAGGAGCGCCAATAAGCGGTCTCGTTCGTAACAAGGTTTTGGATGTAAGGCGTCGCGATGTCAAACGGTTGACCGATGGGTTTTAGGGCCAAATAGTGATCGGCGATCGCAAGGTCCGCTTCCGTGACGTTGCTTTCGTCCGAAGTTTGCCACAGCCCAAGCCAGGCATCGGGCCGCTCCGGGCGCAGGACGGTGGCCCGCAGAAACAGGGGATTGCCGACTTTGGAGTGGCCGTTCCTGTGGGCGAGGCGTCCGGCGGCGACAAGACCCCAGTAGTTGTCTTTGTCGAGCGCAAGCGCGGTTTTCGCGTCGGCGTCCGCCTGCTCCGGCTCACCGGCCCGGATTTCTGAAAGCGCGAGCAGCCCAAACGCATCCGCGCTTTTCGGGTCTGCCACGACTGCGGCTTGGGCAGACTTTAGCGCGTCCCGCCACTGGTCCTGGCGCAGAAGGGACTGAACAAGGCCGGTGTACGTCGGGGCGGATTTCGGATCGGCTTTCAGAAGCGATGCATACTCTTTGCGTGCCTTATCGAACTTGCCCGCCGCAAACAAGGCATCGGCAGAAGAGAGGCTCGGCGGGTCGGCCCGACAGACGCTGCCTGCAAGAAGCAGCAAAGCGGCGGATAAAGCGGCGCAGCGGAAACGCGGGCAGAGCATGGGGAGTCTCCTTGAAAGTTAGTAGCCTTCTTCGTCCAAAAACGCGGTCATCAAATCTAAAAAGAGCTGGCGCAAGGTCACGTTGCCGTGGTCGAGGCAGTAACGCTTGGCCCGGTGGAACAGTGCTGGGGACATATCTACGGTGACTTTTGCCCCGTTCGGGTGCAGGGTTTTATGCGTCAGCATGGCATGGACACGGGCAATCAGCGCGGCACTTTTTTCGGCGTCGGGGTCGGCGGGAAGCGGGTTAGGGACGATCGGCGGGCTTACGGGAAGAAACTGCGCCGGCACCGGGTCTTCTTCGCGCTCGACAGGCGGCGGCGCGGCAGTCACTATTTTGGGCACAGCTTCGGGCACGGTGGTAAGAGGCTCCGGCGTGGGTTCGGCGGACTTTTTCTGTTCGCGCAGATTGGCGAGCCGAAGCTCGGCGAGCGTGGTCATCGGGTCAAAGTCTCCTGTTATTTACCGGCGTTTTTCAAGATAACCGGCCATTTTTTCTCGCGGCTCATCTCCGACAGCGTCCGCTGAACCAGAGCCGTTGTCATCAAGCGCTGGTCGCGGACATAGCCGTTGACGAACAGCGCATCGCACAAAACGCAGACATCACGCGGGACACCTTTGGTAATCGCGTGGACATCGGTGAGCGCCTGCGCCTCAAAGTAGGTATCAATCTCGCCGCCGCCCGCGGTTTTAATCCGAAACGCGATCATGTCGGTCATTTCTTCGACACTCAGCGGGTCCAAACGTCCGACAACGGCAATGCGCGAGCGGAACGCATCATGGCGTTCCAGTTTCTTCGGCAAATTGTCCTGGGCCAGCATCACCACCGTAATCAGCTTGGTCTGGGCGGTCTGGAAGTTGGTCAAGTCGGAAATCGCGTCAATCACGCGCGAAACTAAGTTCTGGCCTTCGTCGAGCAGCAAGACCGGATGCCGTCCGGCCACGTATTCGTCGAGGAGAAACTGTTCCAACAACTGCCGGTTCTGGGCCTCGGTCCGCAGAGCTGTAATATTATAGGCTTCGAGTATCAGGCGCAGAAACTGGCCGGGCGTCCGCACAGGGGCACCGGGCAGGAACGCGACAGTTTTGGTTTTGTCATCCTCCCAAGTCATTTGGAGCGAGTTCGCAATGGTCGTTTTGCCCGCTCCGACTGGCCCGGTCAGGACGGCAAGCCCGCGCTTCTGGTCTACTGCGTAGCGCATTTTGGCGATAGAAACTTTGTGTTCGACGCTGGGAAAAGCGTAGCGCGGGTCGGGCTGAACGGAGAACGGGGTCTCACGCAGGCCATAAAACTCTTCATACATGGGTTGGGTTCACTTTGCGGCGGAGAGTGCAGAATAAAAACGTAGCATACAAGAAATTATTATAGAGGAATTCGCGCCTAAAATCAAGCGCACATGCGTTTGGGGTGTGAAGTCGGAGGTTGAAGGCAAAAAACTTCAGAGGGCGAACACAAGGTTCGCCCCTACGGGGTTCGGATTTCCGATGTAGGGCGCGAACCTTGTGTTCGCCCTCTTTGTCCATGTTCGC
>JAYVVR010000393.1:0-3153 GCA_043786835.1 Armatimonadota bacterium
AAGTACAAGTCTTCGCCGGCATGATGGACAATCGCCGGGTGGCCGAAAATCTTCTTCGCGCCGCCTTCGACGGGCCGCATCGCGAACGGCAGCCGGGCCGTGAAGCGCTCTTTGCCGGACGTGGACGCGACATCGAACAGCAGTGTATTGTCGCGGTCGTTTTCCCAGTCGCTTGACATGCCCCGGTAAACCATCGTATACGCGCCGTTTAGGATTGCCGTAGGCCGATTCTGCACCAGCAGTACATCCGGGTCTTTCTTGACAAAGACGACCAACGAGACAATGCCAAGCAGCATGACCGCCGCGCCGAGGTGAGAAAGCGTTCCACCAAATGTCCAGACAGGCTTAATTGCAGTCTTTACGGACTCTTTGCGTGGGAATAGTCGGGATAGCAGCAAGACGTTCGCGACGACGGCGAACACCGACGCCGTAAACAGCAGCAGTTGAGGAATGAGTTTGACGCCGTTTAGCGGAGTTCCAAGAGATTTAGCCGCCAGGACGAAGCCGAGCGCGGCAACGACCGAAATCCCGTAAGCCCAGACCAGCTTAATCCCGTTCGCCCCGCCCTTGCCGCGCCATGCTAAATGCGGGCCGACACCCATGCCGAGGGCGATCAAGACCGCCAGCGGGAACATGGCTTTGTTGTGATAATCTTCCCGGACCGCGCCCTGGAAGCTCGCCAGATGCAGTTTGACCCCGATGCCGGTCAGCAGCGGCGCAGACAAGCCGGCAGCGGCGATCCCCGCGCACAGCGTTAAAAGCACAATCGCCATCGTATAGCCGAACTCACGCGACGACACATCCTCGGTCGCCGTTTCGCTCTTCGGGATCGCTTTCGAGCGCCACGCCAACGCGCCGACCGAAGCTAGCACGGCAGCCAAGAGAACGCCGAGAAGCACGTTGTTGGCGGAGCCGCCCAGCGTCGAAAACGAGTGGACGCTGAACTTGTCGAGGACGCCGGTTCGGGTCAGAAACGTCTCGTACAGTGCGCCTGAAAACGGCAGCAACGCTAACAAAAGGGTCGGCTTTAAGAACGCACCCCGGACACGCTGAATTTGGGCGGCATGCAAAAAGCCTAAAAGCAGCATCCACGGAACAAACGGGCCGTTTTCAACGGGATCCCATTCCCAGAAGCCGCCCCACCCCAGCATTTCGTACGCCCAGTAGCCGCCCATCATCATGGCAAGGCCCAGCACGGCGAACCCGAACAGACCCCATGGCAGAGCGCGTTTCAGCCAGCCGTCCCACTCGCGCCATCCGAGCGCGGCCAGCGCGAACGCGAACGGCACCGTCAGCGCGGCAAAGCCTAAGAAAAGCGTCGGCGGATGAATGACCATCCAGTAATTTTCGAGATTGGGATTGAGGCCGAGGCCCTCGGTCGGGGCCACCTGAATGCCGAACGAGTCGGTGGTCGGCAGGAATGGCGGCTTGGCCACCAGCATCCCCATCAAGAACAGCAGCACAGACGCATAAATCGGCATGACACGCCGCTCGGACGCCCCTGCCGTAAAGACTAAAACGACACCCAAAATGGCAATCCAGAAGCCCCACAGCAGGAACGAGCCTTCCTGACCGGCCCAGAACGAGGGGAAGTAGTACAGCGGCGACATCGCCCGCGCCGAATGGTCGTAGACATACTGGACATCGAACCGGTGCGTCACCAGCAGCGTTCCGAGCACCGCCGCCGTGCCAAGTGTCGCCGCCGCCGCCGTCAGAAACGCCGCCCGGCCCAGGCGCACGAACGCAGCCCCATTGCCGGGTGCATCACGCTTGACGCAGGCGGCCAGGTAGCTGCCCATCGAAAGAACGAGCGCGGCAACGGCGATCCAGATTGCGGTGGTTCCGAATAATGGTAGCAGCATAATTGAGTGTGTTTCTAAGAGAACCTCTTCCACCTTGCTTCGTTCATTCTTCACTTCGCAGGGTCCCTCCCCTGTGAGGGAAGGGCTAAGAAGTTAGCCTGGACAAAGAGGCCTGTTCCTGTCTACCATTCTTGTCTTTGTTGCCCTTCCCTCACAGGGGAGGGAGGCGAGGAACGAGACGGGAGGGGTTCCTATCCTCCGTAGCTCCGGTCTGTTGTCTGCCCCTGGTACTTCGACGGGCACTTGACCAAGAGCTTGTCGGCGATAAAAACTCGCTGCGCCGGGTCATAAGTGCCGGTTGCATTGATGGCAACGGCTTTGCTGAAGGCCGAGTCCAAATCTTCCGGCTTCGGGCCTTTGTAGGTTACCGGAAGCATCTGACCAGTAGCTGTCTCACGCATAGTAAAGCATTGGGCATGGATGGTGCTGTCGTATGCCATCGTGCCGGCGACGGGAGCACCCATGACCTGCACATCCGAGTCGGTCGCTTTCATGGCCTCGGCGAACGGCACAGAGTTCACGAGATTGTTCTTGAACGCCACGGCGCTGAAGGTCAGCGCAGCGATGATAATGACCAGGCCAATTACGGCCCCTTTGTTTTTCATGGTTATGCTCACAGAAATGCGCGGGATTGAAATCCTACGCTAAGGCTTTATTAGGGTGTGGGGCGCGGACGCCCAATGTCCGCCTTCGCGGACAGGGAATAAGACAATAATTACAGTCCGCTCTTTCTCCACGAAGGTGGAGAGCAGGCGCTTCGCCCCACAGCGCAGGACTTTAGTCCCCCGGCTCCTGATTGCCGCGTTCCTATTTTGCGCCTTTTCTACTCCACATCCTCTTCCAGCCGCCGCATCTCTTCATTGAGACGCTTTACTTTGCCGTCTAAGTTCCATAAATACGCCCAGAAGCCGACAAAAATCAGCAGCGGTACCAGCATCAATGGCAGCAGGCTCGGCATTTCAGAGCCGGCTTTCTATAACAGCGGGTTTGGCAGGCATGCGGCTTTTTGATGACGCACGAAGAAGACTGTTCAAACGAAGCTGCACAGTTTCCAGCGAGACGTGAACGCGGAACGCCCAAACGTAAACGAGTGTGAGGCCGACTGAAAACGCGGTCAGGACAATCCAGTATTCAGAGCTAAAAACGGTGTTCTTCGGGTGCAAGGTGTTCGGCGTCGAGTTCGGCAAAATCAGCGTCAAAAACGGCACCGAGACCAGCGCAAACAAGGTGTAAGCTGCACTGACAGTCGCGCGTTTGCGCCCGTCGTCAATCGCGGTCCGCAGGGCAAAAT
>JAYVVR010000394.1:0-3149 GCA_043786835.1 Armatimonadota bacterium
TTGTCCTACTCATGGCGGGGCCACTAATCACTGGAGATTATTTGATGGCGCAACTATTGGACGTCCCCCTGGAACTTGACCAGGACCTTTCTCTTCCGCAGCCGCTTTCCGCCCCAGGTGTGCCTGACATCGCACCATTTGGCTTCGCATCGGCCCCGACTATTCCTGCGGTTCGCCCTGTTCCGACGGACCCGCCTGCGCTGCGGATTACGCCGCGCCGCCGGTTTCATTTCAACTGGTATGAGAGCGCCGTTATCCTGCTGATTTTAGGTTGTGCGGCTCCGTGCATTTACCGTTTACTTTGGGCAATCCAGCCCTAGACGCTCGAAAATACTTTCAGCAGCAAAGGACCGACGGCAATGCCGCCGGTCCTTTTTACTCTTATTTTGTGTCGAAATCGGGTATAATTAAGAGGCGAATTTTTCGTCACACCGCCGCATTGTCGCGGCGGAGCCACACAATCAAAGGAGATTATTATGGCACCCACGATTCATCAGGAGAGCGGACTTCGCGAAGTCACTCTGCCAGCAGTGTCGCCAGAAGGACTTTCGTCTCCTCTGGATTATACACTGCCCCGCACCGCCGCCGGACCACACCGGCTTGCTGCCCGCACCGCCCGCCTTTATGGCAAGCGCGTGGACTGGGCCGAGCTTGGTACGGTCGGGCTGATGGTTTCCAGCGCCATGCTGTTTGTCTACCGCCTGTTCTGGGCGACACAGCTCTAACGCAGATTGGAATCAGAACGCCGCCGGCATCTGCCGGCGGCGTTTTTTGCTGGATACCGAGAGGGGTCAACACAAACAAAACTATTATCCCAAGTCCTACAGCCCACAAATACACTTGATTTTTCGTAGTGCTATTCATCCCGAGTTTCCGTTTTCTGGAGACTGTATACAGAGTCCCCCTAGCCCCCAATAATGGGGGAACTGGAACAAGCGAAGAGGGCACGGCAAGCAGCGCCACTCCGTCTTTTCACACTCCCCCATTATTGGGGGCTGGGGGGCATCCTATTTAATCGGCTGGGGCATATCCCCGGCGCACATCTGGCGGTAGAGGGACGCGACTTTCTTGATGTAGCGCTGGGTTTCGCGGTAAGGCGGGACACCGTGGTACTTCCGCACCGCGCCGGGACCGGCATTGTACGCGGCCATTGTCAGCGCGATTTGGTTAAACGGGATGAGACCTGCGTTTGCGGGGGCGCCGCCGTAGCTGTCGAGATGCCCGCGCAGCATATGCACTGCCGCGCCGATGTTCTGGACCGGGTCATACGCATTGCTGATCCCAAACTCACG
Organism: Armatimonadota bacterium; assembly: GCA_043786835.1. GTDB lineage: Bacteria > Armatimonadota > Armatimonadia > Armatimonadales > Capsulimonadaceae > JANXMY01. The sequence goes on from JAYVVR010000394.1 coordinate 1,293, forward strand.
CGCGTTCTCCGGCATGAGCTGGCACAGACCCATCGCGCCGCTGTGCGAAGTCGAGTATAAATCAAAGTCGGACTCGGCGATAATCATGGCGACGGGCAAACGCGGGTCAATGTTGTTCCGGTCACTAAAGTAGAGAATGCTGGTCGTGATTTTGTCCACATCGCTGTCCGACAGCCGCCGGTTCCAGCGGCGAACCAGACTGCGATACGGGGCATAAATCGTAAGAGCGCGGGCAGACAGCGCTCCGGCGGGATGTCCGGGGTTGGTGTCGGCGAAATAAACGACAGCCCGCCGCCCGCCCCGGCGCATCGGCAGCGAACGCGAAGCGAGCGACCCGCCTCGCCCCCCTTTCGCAGACGCTGTCAGCAAGGCCGCTTTTCGTGCAGATGCCGTATCCGCCGCAACGATATCTCCCTCGGGCGCAACGGCAACCAGGCGAAAGCCGGACGAGAGCGCCGGGTCGTCGGCAGTCGCAGCCAGCAGCACCCGCACCTGCGCCCCGGAATCAAGCCACGAGGCTCCGCGCAGGTTCGCGGGGACGGACAGCGCAAGCGACTCACCCCCGGCAACGGAGAGCAGCGCGGTTCGGTCATCGCCCGCCGAGATCATACCGCTGACCGTCGCCGCCGTTTCCAGCAGACGCCCCGAATACGCACCCGGCTGACGCAGGGCACCGGCAACACTGGCTCCCGTCAGCAGGTGCCCGGCGGCCTGACGCGCCCGCACGAAATCGCCGGCAGGGTCAGCGGCTGCGCGCGTCATGGTCAGCGCCAGCCCGAGTGCAATCAAGACAAAATGTTTCATAAAAGTTGGCCCAAGTAATTTTAACATAGTCGGCGCTTAGTGTCAAGAAATGCAGAAATCAGCAGGCGAAGCAGAAGAACACAAGGTTCGCACCCTGCATCATTCGCGCCTCGGCCCAGTTCCGAGCCCCGTAGGGCGCGAACCTTGTATTCGCCCTTCCTATGGGTATTCACTCTTCCTATGGGTATTCGCCCCTTTTCCCGTATTAAGCCAGTAATTTCGCGGTGTTTGTTGACAACGGCTGACAATTAAGATATACTGAACAAAAGTAAGAGAACAAAACGACTACGCTGCGCCTTACCCGTGCGGCCCTGAGAGAGAGAACACCATACGGATGGAGTCCGAATCCCGAGATTTGCTGACCGTGGAACAAGCGGCTGCCTACTTGCAGCTCAGCCAGTCCAGCATTCGCTCCTATATACGCCAGGGCAAGCTCAATGCGTTTCGGATCGCCGGAAAACGCAAAGTGCTGATCCCCCGCACGGAGCTGCTGAAGCTGCTAGAACCCGCGCGCGCGCAGGATGTTGACCTGGAACTTACCGCCGGACCCGACGAGACCAAGTAACTGAATTAGAATTCCCATGACACCGCCGTCATCACCCGCGTCTTTACCCTCTTCAATTATTATACAGGCCCGCGCCGGCAGTCCCGGTGTCCGGGCCGAGCTTCGTGAGCTGTGGCAGTTCCGGCACCTTGTCCGCACTCTGGTCGAGCGGGACCTGCGAGTGCGTTACAAGAACTCGGTTCTCGGCATTGCTTGGACCATGGTCAGCCCGCTCATTCAAGTCTTGGTGCTGACTATCGCCATCGGCTATATTCTCGGCTCGGGGCCGAAGAACCTGAGCGCGTACATCTTCTGTGCGACTATTCCCTGGACGTTCTTTCAGACCGCAATTCTCGACTCGTCCACGTCGGTACTGGCGAAACTGGGCCTGCTGAAAAAGGTTTACTTTCCCCGCGAAATCCCACTGATTGCGACTGTCTGCCAGAACTTTGTCCAATTTTTGATTTCGCTCGGCATTTTCATGGCGTATCGGTGGGTGCTGACCCCAC
>JAYVVR010000395.1:0-3138 GCA_043786835.1 Armatimonadota bacterium
TCGCGCAGCTCGCGCAGGATTTCGATGGCGCTCTCCACCGGCTTCGGGCTGTCTTCAATGTTTGCCTGGGTCAGTGTGGCGAGGAGCGCGGTATAGATCTTTGCGAGAGATTGGGCAAAAGCGCTGCCGATTTCCGTGTCAAGCGTATCGTGCAGATGGGCAATGATTGCCTGCGCTTTGCCGATGAGTATGGACTGCTGAACATGCTGGCCGACCTGCATCGCAGCAAGGCCCTGAGACAGGAAACGGACCGCGCCATCATAAAGCATGACAATCAGGCGGGTAGGGGACGCTGTTTCGACAGAGTTCTGACGGTACTGGGCGTAAGGGTTGGGAAGGCTCATTCGTTTCCTTTAGTGATTAAGTAACTGGAGATTAGGCTAACTTAGTTGTAGACCCGTTATTCGACGAGTTGCCGTTATTGCTGCCGAAGGCGGCGGTGAAGGCGCTGCCCTGGGCTTGCAGCTTGCTGACCCGTGTTTCCATCTGGCTGAACAGCAGGGTCAGATACTTTTTGTAGTCGTCTACGGTCGTTTGGATCTTTGTAATCTGGGCCTGCGCGGCGGCGACCTGCGAGTTCAGGCCGTTTTCTGCGCCAGCGACTGCTCCGGTAGATGGGTCCAGCACTTGGGACAGCGCGACCGCAAGGCTATCGGCAATCCCGTGTGTGACCGTGATATGCCCGGCTGTCGCGGAAGCCGCCGTCGCCGTGACCAGAAGCTGAACACCGTCAATATTCTTGTCGCCGGAATTTCCGGTGAGTGTCCGTCCGGTTCCATTCGCCGCTTCGCCGTTGATTGTTCCTGCCACGTCTACGCCCCCCGTTGTTGTCAGCGATGGCCCGATGCCCGAGTTCGACGCGCTTGCCGCCGTATCCGAGCCGACCGTGAAAGAATTGCCGGCCCCGTAGCTCTGGGACGAGATGACCAGGCGGTTGGCGGCATTGACCGACGCGTAAATGCCGGTGTTGAGGCTGCTGGTCGAGTTGATCAGCGCGGCGGTCTGCTGGACCGTGCTGCCCTTCGGAATGGTCAGACCGACACTGCCGGGGAACAGCGAGCCGGCGAACGTCAATGTTTCAGGCAGGGAGCTTGGGCCGGTGCTTGCGGTCCCGGCGGCTCCGGTGGTCTGGGTCGCCGCCTGGGTGATGGCAACGGTGTAGCCGGTGCCGGTAGTCGCTCCGCTTTTGGCGCTGCCTTTGATAAACTGGATCGAAGAGCTGTCGGATGTTCCCGAGAGGCCAAAAAGATTGGAAACGACATTCGGGTCTGCCTGTAAAGCTGTCGTGAGTGCGTTTGCGTCTACCGCCAAATCGTTGGAGGCGTTCAGCGATACGCCGATGGAGGCCAGCGTGTTTTTCCCGGAAACGGCGGACAGGGCCGAGGACAGCGTCTGCTGGATTTGGGTCAGCGCCGGATTGCCGAACAGGAGCGGGCTGATACCCGCCGCGCCGAGCGTCGTATTGGTTGGCGGCGTGAACTTGTTTTCACTCGTGATAAAGTCCTGAACGGCGTTGTAGGCCGCTGTGAACTTAGAAACGGCCTGCACGGTCGAGGCAGTATTTTGGGTGACGTTCAGAGTTGTTGTGGCCGGCGTGGCGACCGTGCCGGAAAGCAGGGTGAGGGACGCGCTCGGGATGGCGTCGTTGATGGTGTTTGTCCCACGTGTCAAATCTAAACCGTCCAAGTTGAACTTGGCGTCCAGCGCCTGCGTCACAATTCGGGTATAAGGCTTTTGCACGACACCAAGCGTTGCCAGTATTCCGTTAGGATCGGCGGTAAACGCAGGCGTCGTCGCGGTTCCCGGTGCGCCGTTGATGATTGTCGGACTCGCCAGCGCTCCCTTGTTGACCCCGCCGACATAGGATCGCAGGGTCGTCGTCGTCGCGGTAATCGGAGCGCCGGCGGGGTCGGTCAAAACAAGGCTGCTGCCGGAAACTGTGGCAGTCACCCCGGCGTTGCCTGGCGTTGCCTGGATTGCGGCCTGAAGTTGGGAGACGGAGTTCGCGTTTCCCGTGAGTGTCACCGTTTGGCCGTTGACGGTCACGCTGCCGCCGAACGTGCTGGTCGCGCTGATGCTGGGACCGGCGGCCGTCGCCGTGCTGGGCGTCGCCGGGGACGTTCCCGCGCCGACGATGCGAAGCTGATGGACACGGTTCAGGTTTCCGTTGGCATCGGGGACAGTGACCACTTCCGCCGAGATGCCTTTGATACTGGCTTTGTTGATGGCATTGGCGATGGAAGTCAGCGAATCCGTGTTAAGATTAATCGCGACATCGGCTTCATTGCCGGCGCCGGTGCCGCCGTTTGAGAGGTGAAACGTACCGGACTGGGCCGCGCCGGGGGCGATGCCGAACAGGGAGCCGACCGATTTCGTGGCATCGGTGAGTGTCAAAGACGCCGCCCCGGTGTAGGCTGTCGCCCCTTGCGTGTAGCTAATCGCTTGACGTGCGACTGCCGGTCCGACTTGCAGAAGCCCGAGGCCGCCGAGGACCGTGCCGCCGCTGTCGGAGGCGGCGATGGAGTTTGCCGAGCCGGTCTGGGTGCTGGTGACGGTCAGCCGGTAATCGTTGGTGCCGACGGCGACGACGTTTGCGTTGACACCCGCCGAAGCCGCGTTGATTTTACTGGCGACATCGGTGAGCGCGTCACTCGTGTTGATCTGAATGGTTTTGCCGTTCAGCGTAAAGCTGCCGGCCTGGCCGAGTGCGGTGGTGCCGCTGCTGACTGAGGTCGAAACGATTTCCTGGGCGGCCGCAAGCTGGGATACCGTCAGCGAGTGGCTGCCCAAAGTCGCTCCGACCTGGGCAGTGATTGTCGCAGCCAGCGGGTTCGACGATGCGGCGGCAGGCACAGACAGCGTTGCCTGATTTGAGAGGGTCTTCACTGCCGATTGCAGCGCGGCGAGATTCGAGTTCAGTGTCTGCCATTCGACGACCTCCGAATTGTATCCGGTAATCCGTTTGTTCAGGCTGGTAATCGGAAGCTGTGCGGTCGCGGTGAGCTGGCTGATGATGTTAGTGGTATCAAGGCCGGACGCGAGGCCGGAGAAGCTGATTGTCGGTGCTGCGCTGGACATGGGGTAGTATCTCCAAAGATGCTTCTTATGTCGGCAGGCCGTCTTCAATTCTTTAGAGAC
>JAYVVR010000396.1:0-8807 GCA_043786835.1 Armatimonadota bacterium
TCCCCCATTATTGGGGGCTGGGGGGACTGCTCGGCTTTTTATACAGTCTCCTAGGATCGCCTATTTTAGGATCGCCGAGTAAATTCGAAGTTTGCAGAATGTGTCTTCCAGCCTGCTAACCCATAGTCATCTTCCAGAAGTCGGCCCCCAGCAGGTCCCAGGGCAGGCGGCGCTCATCGGGGTCGCTCAAATTGAACTGCTGGCTGACATAGTAAAGAATTGTCGCCGGCTCCTGCCAGATGTTCGCGCCGCCGTGCCCGACGCCGCGCGGAATATACAGAAGCTGCGCTTTGCCGCCGCCCATGACAAAACGCATGGTCTCGCCCAAAGTCGGCGAGTCTTTGCGGGCATCCACTAGCCCGATTAAGAGCCGATCAGGCGGCGGGACAAACCAGACGTCTTCCTGATTGAAATGCAGGTGGAACGCTTTGATCGCCCCCGGCAGGACCAGCGAGTACGACGACTGCCGAACCTTAAATTCGGGAATCGCTTCTAAATTGCCTGATTCGTCGAAGCGGACCAGCTCGGCGAACGAGCCGCCGTCGTCGGTCAGGAGGCGCAAGTCGAGAAGCTTCACCCCATCAATACGCTTCCCGCCGCCGTATTCCTGTGTCGAAAGATTGCCCTGAAACTCCGGCCCGAAGTCGTCCGGCGACAGTGTTTGCAGCATCGGTTACCCCACGCCCAGAAGCTCAACATCAAACAGCAATGTCGCGTTTGGTGGGATGACATTTCCTGCGCCGGAGACCCCGTAGCCAAGATGGGCGGGAACCGTCAGAGTGCGCTGCCCGCCGACTTTCATGGTCATGACGCCTTCATCCCAGCCGGCAATCACTTGGCCCCGGCCAATCGTAAAGACAAACGGCTTGGCCCGGTCGCGCGACGAATCAAACTTACGGCCATCAGGGAATGTCCCGGTATAATGCACGGTCACGGGCTTGCCTGCGGTCGGGCCTGCACCGTCCCCCACCACTTCGTCTGTGTATTCCAGCCCCGAGGCTGTCTTGATCTTGTCTGCCATCTGTATTCTCCTAAGTCTAGTGTGAGTAATTATCGCGGAAATTCGGGCCGCAGCAGCGCCAATAGGTACGCGCCGTAGCCGCTTTTCATCAGCGGCTTTGCGGCGTACTCAAGCTGGGCGGCATCAATAAAGCCCATTCGAAACGCGACTTCTTCAATGCAGCCGACTTTGAGGCCCTGCCGCTCTTCAATGACCTGCACGAAGGTTCCAGCCTGCATCAGCGACGCGAATGTCCCGGTGTCGAGCCAGGCCGCGCCCCGGTCCAAGATCCCGACATGCAGCCGGCCCTGCACGAGATATTCTTTGTTGACGTCGGTGATTTCATATTCGCCACGCGGGCTGGGCTTTAGATTTCGAGCAATTTCGACCACACCGTTGTCATAAAAGTAGAGACCGGGTACGGCGTAGTACGATTTCGGCACAGTGGGTTTTTCTTCAATGGAAATCACCCGACAGTCGGCGTCGAACTCGACCACGCCATAGCGCTCGGGGTCTTTGACATGGTAGGCAAAGACAATTCCGCCGTCCGGGTCGGAGTTTTGCTGAAGCATTTGGGCCAGTCCCGACGCATAGAAGATATTGTCGCCTAAAATCATCGCGACTTTGTCCCCGCCGATAAAGTCAGCGCCGATGACAAACGCCTGCGCCAGCCCATTCGGCTCCGGCTGGGCCGCGTACTCGAAGCAGCACCCCAAACGACTGCCATCGCCGAGCAGCTTCTCGAAATGCGGCAGATCATGGGGAGTCGAGATAATTAAAATCTCCCGAATTCCGGCCAGCATCAGCACCGACAGCGGATAATAAATCATCGGCTTGTCGTAGACCGGCATGAGCTGCTTCGAGACCGCAAGTGTCAGCGGATGCAGCCGTGTTCCCGAACCGCCGGCAAGAATAATGCCCTTCATGCAAGTTTGGTTCCTTTTGTGCCGAAAAAATAGAATTACGCCTCTCAGTATACCTCAAAGTTCGGCTCATCGCGCCCGGCAAAATCTCGGAAACACAAATTTGCTCCGCCGGCTTCGGCTTTCCAGCGCTTGACACCCAGAAAGACGTGTGCTAAGATACGGCATTATGGCTCAATCCCCACCGACCGACCCGGATACGCCGCGCCCCCTGCCCCGCCGGGCCGCGCCGCGTCCGGCACCCCGCGCGAACCGGCCTCGGTTTGGGACGCTGGACGCTGTCTGGGCAGCGGCTCTGTGCGGGATCTCGCTAGCAGTCTCGGCCTGGCTGGGTGAGCTTTCGGAGCGGCATTTGCTCGGGTCGCTGGCGGCGGCGGGAACTGTTGGCATGGTTTACGCGCTGGGATGGCGGGCGCGGGATCGGGCGGCGGGGGTCGGGGCAGGGCTGCTGCTGGCACTGAGTCCGCAGTTTCTGTTCTGGGCCGCGTATTCGCCCCAAAGCGCGGCGTTTGCCCTGCTGTCAGTCAGCGCTCTGCTGGCGTTTGTGGCCGGGTCGTCGCTGGCCGGGATTGCGCTGGCGTCCGGCGCGGCGATGGTCCGGCCTGACGGTGTTCTGCTGGGACTTTTGCTGCTGACACTGGCGTTTGTGCAGAAGCGGCCCCGTGCGGCGCTGGGCAGCGCTCTCTTTTTCGTGCCGCTAACCGCATTCGAGGCAGCCTGTTATTTACTGGACCACGGATGGCCTCGCTTGCCCCACTTCGGACTGCACGGAGCTGTCTGGGACTGGTTTTGGAACCCGGCCCCGGCACTCCTCGCCTGGCTCCTGGTGCTGCTCCCCGGGGAAGGTGCGGAGCCGGCGCGTCGTGCCCGCTGGTTGCCAATTGTCCTTTGGAGCGCGCTCTCGCTTGCCGCTGCGTCGGTTTCGGCGGTGACGACTGCCGAAGGCACATTGGTTTCACTCATGCCGCTGCTGTGCGTTCTTGCCGGCGGCGGTCTGTCGCGCCTCCTGCCGACACTCGCCGGCGACTTCCCGCGTCCGGCAGTGCGCTACACGCTGGCCGTTCTCGCCGTACTGGGCCTTGTCGGTCTGCATTTGCGCTTGGAACTGCCCATTAGTAGCTCAGCAGGGACCGGACTTCATAGCCGCTGAGGGCTTCGCGGCCATTTAAAAAGCTCAGCTCAATCACGAAGCTGACGCCGACAACTTTGCCGCCGAGCTTTTCGACCAAGCGCGTCGACGCAGCCGCAGTGCCGCCAGTCGCCAGCAGATCATCAATAATCAAAACACGCTGACCTGGCAGAATGGCGTCCCGGTGGACTTCAACAACTGCAGTGCCGTACTCAAGCACATATTCTTCCCGCTCAGTCTGCGACGGCAGCTTGCCGGCTTTTCGGATCGGCACAAAACCGACCCCGAGGGCAAGCGCGACCGGAGCGCCAAACAAAAAGCCGCGTGATTCGGTCCCGGCAATCATATCCGGGGCAAAGACGGCGGCCTGCTCGACGAGTTTGCTGATGACTTCCTGGAACGCGGCGGCGTGGCCGAGAACCGGGGTGATATCTTTAAACAAAATCCCGGACTTGGGAAAGTCCGGGATATCGCGTATCAGCGAAGCAGCAAGAAGTTCGCTCATTTTTGGTTTAGTAGCCGCCGACCATTGTCTGTCCGCCGGCATTGCCCATGTACGGAAAACCTGGCAGGATCGCCGTGCCGTTCGGGCCGGCAGCCGCGTTCGCCGGCGGCGCATTGACGCCCGGCACGACCGGGCTGGCCCCGACTCCCGGCGTGAAGACCGAGCCGGGGGTCGCAAACGACCCGTTCGGGCCGGCGTAACCGTAAGGCCCGTAACCATAGGGGTCCCCGAAGCCAAACGGGTCCAATGTGCCGGTGTTTGTGTTCGGGACTGAAACGACATCCGGCCGGCCCGACAGCGGAGCAAATGGCCCGACAACAGCATCGGCACCGCGATGGAGCGGCACGGTCACCGAGTGTGTCGCCCGGTATGACAGCAAGGGCAGGACAGTAATCGGCTGGCCCGACGCCGTCTGGTCAATTACGGTGCCGCTCAATCGGGCGGGCGCTTCGCCGCGCTTGAACAGACCGTAATATGCCTTCCACTGGGTCCCCGTCTGCTTTGCAATGAAAGCCGCCGCGTCGGACGCGCTGACATGAGTATCGGAAAACACAACATTGCCTTCAACCGCGCCGCTAATCTGTGTCACGGCGTTGTCAACGGCGGCAACTGTCTGGATAGCCTCACGCACGGGCATGCGGACGCTGCGAAAGATAATCGGGGCGTTGCTGTCGAGTAGTATCGGAGGGGCGGAAGTGCCGGGATCTATCTTGGAAACGACATAGACTTTCTGAAAGTCCAAATCCAAAGCACCCGCCAGGCTGCTGATCGCCGCCAGCCGTCCGCCTGGACTGTCCGGGTCATCCACCGAGAATGTCACCGGCAGGCTTTTATTGACACTGCCGCGAAACACGATTGTCGCGCCGAAGCGCTTGCTCATCGCCGCCGCCACCCTGCTCGCCGGGGCATTCGTAAAGGTCAGGGTATCGGCCTGCGCGGACGGCAGGAATACAAGCAATGTCCCGGCTGCGAGAACTGCTGCAAGGTTGTACATAATCTTCACCGGATTGGCTCCTCAAGAATAGAACTTTTCGTCTTCTTGTTCCCGGTTCCCCAGCGAAACAAACGCCCGCGAGAGCGATGGATGAAAGCGCATAGGTTACGAGGGCGTGAGCGCCCCCGTTTATTACGCCTTCACCCCATACCCCGACACTACCCCGCCGCCGCGACAACCGCCGCGAAGTCTTTGGCCTTCAAACTTGCACCGCCGATCAGCCCGCCGTCAATGTTCGGCCGGGACAACAGTTCAGCGGCATTGTCGGCTTTCATTGACCCGCCGTACTGAATCCGCACCAAAGCCGCCGCGTCCGCCCCGTAAGCACTCTCAACCGTATGCCGAACCACGCCGCAGACACGGTCGGCTTCGTCAGGCGCACAGACTTCCCCGGTGCCGATAGCCCAGACCGGCTCATACGCAAAAACGACATGTTCTGCCACCTGATACGCCCCAACCCCTGCCAGCGCCCCCAGCACCTGCACCCGGACAATATCGTCGGTCTCACCCCGCTGCCGCTCGGACAGCGTCTCCCCGACACAGACAATCGGTGTCAGTCCGGCGGCAAGTGTCGCCTGCACTTTGATATTAACCCCGGCATCGGTCTCGCCGAACGTTCGCAGCAAATCCGGCGTCAGATCGGGTTCAGGAACGCCGAACCGCCCGCGCGTCTCCGAATGGCCAAGTATCACATACGTCACGCCGACATCTGCCAGCATCGGCAGCGAGATTTGCGACGTATACGCGCCCGACGCTTTCCAGAATGCCTCCTGCGCCCCCAGCCCGATGTTCGTCCCCGCCAGCATCTGGTTCACGGCATACAGTGCCGTGTACGCTGGACAGATAACAATGTCAGCGCCGGTTAGCTCCGCGACCAGCGGCTTCAGCTCTTCCAAAAACGCCGTCGCTTCCCCAACCGTCTTGTTCATCTTCCAATTGCCCGCAATAATCTTTTTCCGCATGTCTCTTAATGTTCCTTATATTTGTGATGTCGTGTTCCGTTTTTTTGTGTGTTTAACTGTGAGATAGATTGTCCGAGCAGCGATATAGAAGATGGCTGGGAGTGCGTATGAGCCAAGCCGCGTAACACTGCCGACGATTTTAGACTGTGGCAGGCTCGGCCCCGCGACAGGAAGCAGCAAAATGAGGTAACACCAATAGGTCAAAAGTATCAGCCCAAGAGCGGCAGCAGCGGCAGATCATAAACCAGTTTTGGGTGTGCGTCAAGAAACGTCAGAGCGGGCGCGGGCCGGTCGGCGAAAACAGTCATGGCAGTTGTGCCTCCTGCGAATGTATTTCGGGCGAGGGGGGGCTCTTACGGCTTGCGGAACAATGTCTGGTCGCGGCGGCGGCCTACGGAAATGGTCGTAATCGGAACGCCGACATATTCTTCAACGGCTTCAATATAGCGGCGGGCGTTGTCCGGGAGCTTTTCGTACTCACGAATTGCGCTGACGTCTTCCGGCCAGCCGGCAAATGTCTGGTAGACCGGCTCGCAGCGGCACAGACGCGCCTGGTCACTTGGGAAATCAGTAATCTGAGTGCCGTTCAGGTTGTATGCGACCGCCATTTTCACCTCGTCGAAGCCTGTCAGCACGTCTAAATGGCCTAAATAGAGGTCGGTCAGGCCATTGACGAGGGCCGAGTAGCGAAGGGCGACGCCGTCGAGCCAGCCGCAGCGGCGAGGGCGGCCTGTCGTCGTGCCGTATTCCGCGCCCCGCTCCCGGATCAAATCGCCCAGAGCGTTGTTTTGTTCAGTTGGGAATGCACCCGCCCCAACCCGCGTCGTATACGATTTCGTCACTGCAATAATCTGGTCAATCTGGGTCGGCCCGAGGCCCGTACCGACGCATGCGCCGCCCGCCGACGGGTGCGACGACGTCACATACGGGTAAGTGCCAAGATCTATGTCGAGAAGCGTCGCCTGTGCGCCCTCAAACAGCACTTTCTTGCCCGAACGTGCGGCATACGCAACCCGCAAAGCTGTGTCGTCCACATAGGGCCGGAGTGCCTCGGCGTGAGGCAGGAGATCGTCGAGAATCTGCGCGGCAGACAGGGGGGCGACACCGTAGATTTTGGTCAGCACCTCGTTCTTGAACTCTAAGACTTCAGATAAACGCTCAGCGAACAGGGGTGTGTCCACAAATTCCCGCATCCGAATTCCGATTCGGGCGGCCTTGTCTTGATAGGCCGGGCCGATGCCGCGCCCAGTGGTGCCGAGCGCCCGTTTGCCTTTGCGCTTTTCTTCCAGCTCGTCGAGAAGCACATGGTAGGGCAGAACAATATGCACATTGCCGCTGATCTTCAAGTTTTCACAGGAAACGCCCCGCGCTTTGAGCGCTGTCAGCTCGCCGACAAACGAGGCCGGGTCCAGCACCACGCCGTCGGCGACAACACAAAGCGTGTTTGGGTGAAGAATGCCTGACGGCACTAAGTGCAGCTTGTACTCGTCCTCGCCGCCGGCCTCGTTCGGCACGACCACCGTGTGGCCGGCATTGGAGCCGCCGCCCCAGCGCACGACGACATCTTTATCATGCGCGAGAAAGTCAATCAGTTTGCCTTTGCTTTCATCGCCCCACATTGCTCCCACGACTACTGTGTTTGCCATTGCTGTTCCCCGTGTTCTTTGTTGAACGTATGTCCCTAATCCCTGCGTTTGGACGCCGAATTATAGCACTCTCGGCAGTGCAAAGTCAACGAGACAGGTACAATCGGCGTATGAGCAAACCCTTAAAACCGCGACATCCGCTTTTCCGCCGCCTGCTCACTGGGCTGACACTGCTTGCCGCCGTCAGTGCCGGCGTCTGGCTTCTGTTTCCGGGCGGCCTTCTGCACCACTGGCTCCAGCCCGTCCCCCTGCTTGACCCGGCAACGCCGCGTATTCAGGGAGTTTACACGCTGGCCGAAGTGCATTTGGAAAGTGATGCGGAATCCCGTGCAGCGGCGTATGTGCTGATCAAAGTTCCAGCCTTTCCAGACTGCTCTCGGGGAGAAGACAAGGATGGAATGACGCTTTATTCACTCAGGGGAGGTCCCATGCTGCGGAATGGAACGGCAACAGACCCTAGCTCTCCAATTATTCAGGCAACCGGGCAAACTTCCGAAGGCGATGTTCTACAGTAACGCGCACTGGTCCATTTCCCCGGTGGCGCATTGACCGCCTGCCCTCGATGAAGCAAATCATTCCAGCTTCGGCCACTCCACAAACGTCGCAAACCATTCAAGGCATTCGGGTTTCCGCTCGCGCCTGGCGTATGCGCCATGAAATTTACCTACAACTTCTGCCTGTTCTGCCACTGGGGTCACATCAATGGGAGCTTGGGCCACGGCAGTCCTGGTCGGAACGGGAAAAGGGTGACCAGCCCGCTGCCGTAGATAAGGACGCACTGAACTACCAACCGATTGAGGGTCGCGGCAGTCATTTTACCGAGGCTGACACCCGGTGGTACGGCAGCCTGATGACGATTTTACCGGCTGATTACCACAGTGCCAGTAAATTTGTGCGCCTGGACTGCGGGCTGATCCAATTTGAGACGCTTGATGAGGCTGTCATTTTCCCGAATGTCAGCGTTCAGCACGAGATAGTGGCAGGGGCCAGCCAAAATCCGCAAGACGATGAGTACCAAACCTTTTACGTGTTCGTCCCAAAAGCCGTTACACTAACAACTCCCAGCGGCATTGCCGTCACGCTTCCCACGCAAGGCAAAGAAAGTCAAGCAAACGGCAATGGTTTGATGGCAGGTGACATCAACGTCCGCCTTTCAGTCAAGCCCTCCTACCGCCCGGAAGATTTGCCGAGTTCTCCGCTGGTTCATCAGTTCGGCAAGCCTGTGACAATTCGGGTTAACTTCGCCCCCGCCGACTCATTAATTACCTGGTCAACTCAGCCGGGCGACACACAAAGTTATGGGCTGCGCCGTCCGATGAACCCGAAATGGTCTGAGAAGCTGTCTGGACAGAAAATGCAAAAAGTTCCTCTTCAAATCGCGCCGCCGAACCATGAAAACCTAACAGTCATCATTCATCAGCGTACCGAAATCCAGACAATTCCGCTTTCGTTCACCGTGCCGGTCGCCGACACCCCGCCGCCTGATTTTCGCCGGTGACGGCAGGCACCTCTGGCGAACTCTATCTCGGGTATACTCTTTTTATGGAAGTTGTTGTGATTGGCGCAGGGGTCGGCGGGCTGGCAGCGGCGATTGGACTGGCGTCGCGCGGGGTGCGGGTGACGGTGCTGGAAAAGAATGCAGCCATCG
>JAYVVR010000397.1:0-3125 GCA_043786835.1 Armatimonadota bacterium
CAGTGCCCCCACAAAATCCGGTCCACCCATTATTGGGGGCTAGGGGGCTTCTTGCAGACTCTCACGCCGTTTGATTACCTAGAAAAGGACACCCGCTTACTTGACCGCATCCCGCCGTGCCTTCACGCTTATTGAGCTGCTCGTTGTCATCGCCATTATTTCGATCCTCGCGGCGATTTTATTCCCCGTCTTCTCCAAAGTGCGCGAGAATGCCCGCCGGGCGACCTGCCAGAGCAATCTTAAACAAATTGGGCTGGCATTCGACCAATATGTTCAGGATTACGACGAGACCTACCCCTGCAACACTGCCGATCCCTACTTGTGGCAGGGACAGCATTTTCGGTGGCCGATTATGCCGTATTTAACCATTGGACAGACAAAAAACAGTGCCGGGTTTGGATCGGTTGGCGGTCCGAACTCATCTGCGTTCCTGCACTGCCCGTCGGACACCAGCGGCTTCGACAACACGTCCTATGCCTACAGCGCGGCGTTCTATGCCGACAACGCCGGAGCAATCACTGATTTTCACTGCCTGTATACGGCTTCCTGCGCCGGGCCAACGCTTTCTGCCGTGCCGCAGACACTCGCACGAGTGGCGTTCCCGACGCAGAAGATTTTGGTGGGCGAATGGATTGACAGCCACGACGGCCTGAATGCTGGGGGCTGGTGGACAACGAATTCGGCATCATCTCGGGATTATTTGTTTGCCGACGGCCACATCAAATATCTGCGGGCATCGGTGCTGAGCTGGCAGACTTATCGAGACGGCAAGCCGGAGCCGAATGTCACGCCGGGCGGGTTGTCAGGGCGGGATGTGGAGTAGACGACAAGAGACCGGCACTTCCAGTGCCGGTTCCAATCACCATGCCGCTCTCTAGCTCACGGCCCCAATCAACTCGTTCACATCTTCAATCCCGTTTTCTTGTAAATAGCGTTCCAATCCCGAAACCATGTCGGTCGTGGCAGTGGGGTTGACAAATGTGGCAGTGCCGACGGCGACGGCAGTGGCTCCGGCGAGCAAAAACTCGATGGCGTCGGTAATGCTCACGATGCCGCCCATGCCAATCAAAGGGACATTCGGCAAGGCGCGATGGACCTGCCAGACGCAGCGGAGAGCGACAGGCTTGATCGCCGGACCGCTCAGGCCGCCGGTGATGTTTGCGAGCCTGAACTTGCGCTTTCTAATGTCAATTGCTGTGCCGAGCAGGGTATTAATCAATGAGAGTGCATCCGAGCCGGCGTCTACCGCCGCGCGGGCGATAGGCACCAAATCCGTGACGTTCGGCGACAGCTTGGTGATGAGCGTCAAATCGGTGACCTTGCGGATTTCCCCGATCAGCTCGGCGGTCAGTGCGGGGTTTACGGCAAAATCGCAGCCGTGGGAGACGTTCGGGCAGCTTATGTTAATTTCTAAAGCATGAACGCCGCCTGCCGCTGTGATCTTCTCGGCAAGCTGAACGTAGTCGGAAACTTCGTAGCCAACCAAATTAACGATAATCGGAACGTCATATTGGCGCAGGAACGGCAGCTTTTCGGCGAGGAAATTGTCGATGCCGCTATTCTGCAGGCCGATAGCGTTGAGTATCCCCGAAGGGGTCTCGACAATGCGCGGGGTCGGATTGCCGAGGCGCGGCTCGAGCGACGTGCTTTTGACGACAACCGCGCCGAGCGCGTTCAGGTCTACAATCCCGGCCATTTCCGGACCGAAGCCGAACGTGCCGGAGCCGGTAACGATAGGATTTTTGAGCGTGAGGCGTCCGATCTGGACAGCAGTGTTTACCATGCTACCTCCGACGCTTCAAACACCGGGCCGTCCACGCAGCAGCGAACACGCCGCCCGTCGGCCAAATCAAGCACACACCCCATGCAGACCCCAATGCCGCAGGGCATCGCGACTTCCACTGAGAGCTGACACGGCACTCCCGCCGCAACGCACAGTTCGCCGACCGCCCGCATCATCGGGGTTGGACCGCAGCAGTAGACCGTCACCGGCTTCCCCCTATGCTCGGCGAGAAGCGGTCCCAGCACATCGGTGACCCGGCCTGGGATCCCGTGGGAGCCATCTTCCGTCACCGCCCGCGTGTCTACTCCCGCTTCTTTCATCTCTGCCTCGCACAGCAGTAAATCTTTGCGCCGGGCACCGACAATAAAAACGAGGTTCGGCTTGATGTCGGCGAGATGCAGCTCGCGGGACATGAAGACGAGCGGGGGGACACCATAGCCGCCGCCGACTAAGATGTGCAGGGCATCTGGGCGGGTATCAGGCCGAAAGATGCGGCCTCCGAGCGGGCCGACCATGTCGAGGGTTTCGCCGGGCCGCTTCCGGGCCATGCTTTCGGTGGTCGCGCCGACAATCGAGTAAAGCAGGCTGACCTGCCCGCGTTCCCGGTCCACCGTATAGATCGAAAATGGCTTGCGAAGGAGCGGATCGGTGCGCTCGGATGTCAGGACATTGACAAAGTGGCCGGGCTGGGCGACGGCGGCCAGCGCAGGTGCGTCGCAGACCACGACTTTATGGCCCGCAATCAGCGGGTCGTTGGCAATAATCGGCGCAAAGGCTTGTTTTGGAGAGGCTGCTGGGCTAAGTTGAGGCATGGGGCCATTTTCTAAAATATCGTCATGAATATTTTGATTATACCCGCAAACTGCTCAGGGAGCAGCAGGGGACAACCAAGCGTGTTTGATTGCCGACAGTAGTGGTTCGCGCTGACCGGGCGGGCGGGTCGGGCAGTAGCCGTTGCCGAGTTCCCAGAGCATGATCCCGCCGAGGCCCTCCGACCGGGCGTAGGCGACTTTCTTGGCACAGAGTTCTTCGTTATCGTAGGTCACAAACTGTTTTTGCGGGCCGTCAATGCTCAGATACGGGGCCTGTGCGGCATTGTCCCAGCGGACACGTCCAGGCTGGAAATAGGTGTCGAAAATCTCGGCGTAAGGAACGCCGGTCCTCATGGTCACACCATTAATCGGCTGGCCGGGAGCATCAGCCCCAGTCCAAACGCAGCCATAAAAGGCTGTGCCGATCCCGAGCTTCCGGCGCGGCACACCGGCGGCAGCAAAGCGCTGGACCATCCCGGACGCCGATGGGAACGGCTGGCCGGGGTTCATGTCAACGGTGCCATCGCCGT
>JAYVVR010000398.1:0-3099 GCA_043786835.1 Armatimonadota bacterium
AGGTCGTCGAACAGCCAGGGAATGCCGGACCCGGCACGATGGCCGTAAACTTCTTCCACGTTGATAAGGCTTTTAATACTCTCGCGGCACCGATCCGAGACTAAAACCGCTGTGCATTTCGGGACGCCCCCAAATAGCCGGACGATCTTCTCTGATTCTGGCGTGGGTTGTTCCGGTCCCCAATCGAGCGGCAGCCGATCGCCCCACTCGTAACTCATGGCCCGGTAATCCAGCACCAGAAACGAGGCCGGCCAAGCCGCCTCCGCCGCTGTGAGCATAGCATGAATATAGGTCGCGTCACTGTTACCCTTGCAGCCATAGCCGTATTCGCCCTCGAACGCCACAATCAAGACTTCTTTCTGCGAAACAGCGGGAAGCAAAGTCGTGTAAATACGGCATTTGAGAGCGCTTAATTCTTCGAGTGTATGCTCAGTGAGTTTCATCAAGTGTTTCCAGAAGCTGACAGGTGCCGGAAGCCGCCGCAATCGCCACGGAATTTATTCCATGGTGTCCTTCATTCCATTACCATCATCGAGGCCAGGAGGTTCTCCGCACGCTCGCCCCACGCCGTTAGGGTCATCTGCCGGGTGCCAGGGTCTTTGTCATCAGTAACTAGGGCGATGTCTAAACGCTCATTTGGGAGCGCATCGGGGATTTTGTCGGCCCATTCAATCACGACAACGCCGTCGCCGCTGAGATACTCGTCAAATGCTAAATCGTAGAGACCGGACGAATCAAGCAGGCGATAAACATCAAAATGGTACAGGGGAACGCGCCCGCCGTGATGCTCGGACACCAGCGTAAACGTCGGCGAGTTGACCGGCACTTCCGGCGGCAAGCCGAGGCCGAGCGCAAGGCCCTGGGTGAACGTCGTCTTGCCCGCGCCGAGGTCCCCGACGAGGCAGAGAAGGTCGCCGGGTTCGAGCAGGACGCCGAGACGTGCGGCAAAAGCGCGGGTCCCGGCGGCGCTGTCTGTGACATAGGTGGATGTGATCGAAGCAGACAGAAAATTACCCCCAGCTCCACATATTTGGGTTTGTGTCCAGGCGGTCGGTGACGGTACGGCCGATCTCATCTATCGACTCCAAATCGTCTTCGTCAAGCTCCAAATCCCCGGCGGCGGCGTTTTGGATCGCCTGCGCGGCATTGCGTGCGCCGACAATCGCGCTTGCCTGCGGCTGGGCAATCAGCCACGCCAGCGAGAGCTGCCCCACAGAAACGCCGTACTTGTCGGCAAGCGGCTTGAGCTTATTTAACGCATTCTGGGCACGCTCATAATTTTCGCCCGAGAACAGCTTGTTGGCAGCCCGGTTGTCGCCCTCTTCAAACGTATGCCCGCGCTTGAACTTGCCGGTCAGCAGGCCCTGCGCCAGCGGGGAATAGGCGATGATCGAAATCTTATTTTGGACGCAGTACGCGCCGCTGTCGGCTTCGACCTGACGCCAGAAAAGCGAGTACGGCGGCTGGAGGCTGTCAATGCGTCCGAACCCGGCGGCTTCCTGGAGCTGGGCACGGCTGAAGTTCGAGACGCCGATGGCCCGGATCTTGCCCTGCTCTTTAAGCTGGGTTAGAGCGCCCATTGTCTCTTCAATCGGGACAATGTCAGTGCCGAAGCTGCCCGACGGCCAGTGGATTTGGTAAAGGTCTATCCGGTCCGTGCCGAGATTTTTGAGTGAGCGCTCGCAGGCTTCAATGACTTGGTCACGCTTTAAGTGATCGGCGAAGACTTTGGTGGCAACAATAATCTGGTCGCGCTTTGTTCCCAGCGCCTGCTGCAAGATGCGTTCGGAATGGCCTTCGCCGTAGGCTTCGGCGGTATCGAAGGTGGTGACACCGGCATCAAAGGCGGCTTTGTGAGCGGCGATGGTTTCAGTGTCATCAATGCCGGTCCAGCCGGACTTCCCGGCCTGCCAGCCGCCGAAGATAATCGGGCTGATTTGGATTTTAGTGCGTCCAAGCGGGCGGTGCTGCATATTCAAGAGTTCCCTTCGCGAAAAAGTGCTGTCTGAGTGATCCCCAAAGTGTCGTCTGAGTGATCCCCAAGCTAAACCTTAGTATAAGCGTTTTCAAAGAATTTTGTCAAGCGGGAACTCTTGTTGAGATTATTGCCGTAATTGCATTATATCTTAAACGTTCAGAGGAGACACGCCCGAAATGATTTACGCGAACCCCAACACCGACGGCAGCAAGGCCGTGTTCCGGTCCCGATACGGCAATTTTATTGGCGGCGAGTTTGTCCCACCGGTAGACGGGCGCTACTTTGAAAACCCCAGCCCGGTCAACGGTAAAATATTCTGCGAAATCCCGCGCTCCACTGCCAAAGACATTGACCTCGCACTAGATGCCGCCCACCAAGCGAAAGAGGCCTGGGGGCGGACATCGCCCGCTGAACGTTCAAGCATTCTCAATAAGATCGCCGACCGGATGGAAGCCAATTTGGAGATGCTGGCGGTTGCCGAGACCTGGGACAACGGCAAGCCGGTCCGCGAAACGCTTGCCGCCGACATTCCTCTCGCGATTGATCATTTCCGCTACTTCGCCGGCTGCATCCGCGCTCAGGAAGGGACCGCGTCGCCGATTGACGCCAACACTGTCGCGTACCATTATCAGGAGCCTCTCGGCGTCGTCGGCCAGATTATTCCCTGGAACTTCCCGATTTTGATGGCGACGTGGAAGCTGGCCCCGGCGCTTGCCGCCGGAAACTGCGTTGTCCTTAAACCTGCCGAGCAGACCCCGGCGTCCATTCTGATGCTGATGGAGCTGATCGGCGACCTGCTGCCTGCGGGCGTCTTAAACATCGTCAACGGCTTCGGGGTCGAGGCCGGCAAGCCCTTGGCGTCCAGTCCGCGCATCGCTAAGATTGCGTTCACCGGAGAGACAACGACAGGCCGGCTGATTATGCAGTACGCCGCCGAGAACATCATTCCGATTACGCTTGAGCTTGGCGGCAAGTCTCCAAACGTCTTTTTCGCCGATACGATGGCTAAACAGGACGATTTCGCCGAGAAGTGTTTAGAGGGCTTCAATATGTTCGCGCTGAACCAGGGAGAGGTCTGTACCAGCCCGTCCCGCGCTCTGATTGAAGCATCTATTTATGAC
>JAYVVR010000399.1:0-8713 GCA_043786835.1 Armatimonadota bacterium
ACCGGCCACGATGTCAACGTCACGTTTCAAGACGCCGCTGGGATTGTCGGCGAAGAGACCGCCGCGAAGCTCTCCGAAATCAGCATTGCCCTCTACTCTTACGCCCGTGCTTACGCCGCCGAGCGCGGCATCCTCATTGCCGACACCAAGTTCGAGTTCGGCACTCTCAACGGCCAAATCATGCTGATTGACGAGGCGCTGACCCCCGACTCGTCGCGCTTTTGGGAAGCGTCCGCCTACAAGCCCGGCAAAGCGCAATCGTCATTTGACAAACAGTTCGTCCGTGACTATTTAGAAACACTCGATTGGGACAAAACTGCCCCCGGCCCAGAACTGCCCGCCGAGATCGCCGACAAGACTGCCGCCAAGTACTTCGATGCCTACCAGCGTCTGACAGGTGAAGAATTGCTGCGATGAACACTGAGCCGCTATGGCTGAGACAGTTGTTCGAGCGGTCAAGAACTGCCGCATTAAACGGCAAGCTGCTGAACTTGTGGCAGGCCAGCGCGATTGTAATTGTCGTCATCGGCCTCAGGCTACTTTATGGGATGCTAGGGGGCCGAGACATCTTAGCAGGCCGGATACATCATGCGCTTCTCCACTGTACAGTGGCAGCCATGATGCTGCTAACGTCACCGATCCATGTGTACAACTTCCTGCGCGTTAGGAGGGGCGAACGGGTAGTTAATCCCTTCTGGGTGCTAACTAAGTCGTTTGAGTCTGTAGGTGTTCCCCTTTCTATCAAAGTCGCGCTTGTCGGGTCTCTTACAGTGCTGGTGTCCGTTGTCAGCTATGTCTCGCTGTCTCCATTCCACTTTGCGACCCATGTTCATTTTGCTGCTCGGTTTGTGATGATCATTCTCGGTTTCAATTTTTTTCTCTGGGTTGTCGTCGCTTTCGCGTGGTACCTATTTGTGATTATGCATGAGCACCGGCCTCAGAAGACTGAACTCGCCTTAGAACAGGGAAAAGACGTCTGGCCTCCGGCTCCGACGCAGCGCGGTGACAAGCCGCAGGACTGAGCGCTTCAATGACAATCAGTGAACTCTACACCGCGCAAAAAAAGGTGGATGCAAAGAAAAATCTTATCGGCACCATCAAATTCTTTTCGATTGCCATGCCTCTGCTGCTGGTTTGGGCGGCTCCCATCTGGTTCAAGGCACACGCCCAAATCCCGGTGTACCAGCGCGATTGCCGCTCAGCGCCCACTGTAAGCGCACCACAAACCGCCCTTCCATGCTATGATGAAATGGCAGTCGCGCAGCTACAGAATTACTATCACAAAAGTTCAATCGACACTCAGTATGCGTTGCTAAATTATGCCGATGGGCAAACTTCGAGGGTGCAGATTGATGGCGACCCTGGCGTGGAATGGACACACTCACAGGTAGATGGTCCTTGCCTAGTGGAAGTATGGCATGGGGAAGTCACGGCGGTACTGAGGCCAAATGCTAAGATTACTTCCAAGACGAATCCAGCGCTGACAGGCGACGCGACAGGCTTCGTGATATGTGTCCTCTGCCCTGGTATCCTGACGGTGGTGGTCTGGGTCTACTTGTTCGTTCTATGGCGGCGTGGGGACCTGAAACAGAAAACCATGCGTTGAAACGCACGGCTACACGGCGCGGACGCCACAAAACACCCGCTTCGCGGGGTTTGGATGGCTCTTAGTGCCGCGAAGCGGTACTTGTTAGCGTCTTCGCTGTGCAGCCGTGCGTTTCAACGCATGGTCTGAATTGCTCATGTGACGACATTGAAACCAAGTGGAAAAGGAGCATCTTGACAGGAGCACCTTGGATGACACGCGATGATTTGATGACCGAATACGGCGCGGCGTCCTGGGACAAGCAGATGTGTTTGATAGAGATAGTCGGCGAGAAAGCCTGGAACCTGGATGTCAAGCGCGGCCCGCTGACATTCGGCGGCAGTTTGACCTTCCCCGTGCAGATTCTCGGCAGCGAAGCGGAAGACGCCGGGACCTGGCTCTGGGCCTGGGCCAACGAAGCAAGCCATCTGCCGCCGGAGATTGTCGCCGCGTCCCGGCAGATGCATCGCTGACTGCTGCATTCGACGACTTGGGCCGGCTCAAAGAGTTCACTGCAGCGCTGACCGCAGACAGTCTCAAAGGCCAACCGGAGCCGGTGCCGGCAAAAAAGCCCTGATGGAAGTTTGGCGGCTGATTGCTGACGAGGCATAGCCGTCAGCCTATGCCGTTGACTCTCGCCGCGTGAAAGTCCCGCCGTGAACGGCAGGTCTGAAGGCGCAGGCGCCAACCGGTCTGTGACCGGAAATGCCGGTCTTTGTAATGCTCTGGCTCTTAGATTACGCTCTGGCTCTTTCGCCCGCAGGGCAGTTCGCGTCTGCGCCCATAGACCTGCCGTTCACGGCGGGGCTCACGCGAATAGGTTTACATTGACATAACCTGCAATTACAGGTAGGCTAACGGCGAAAAGCAAAGGACAAACTTATGAACGATTTATCGCCCGAAGAACTTGAAGCCTTGTTACATACCCAGCGCCTTGAGGAGCTGCTGCGGCGCAGTGAGGAGAAGCGAAGCCAATGAAGTATATTATGCTGATCCCGGACGGCATGGCGGATTTGCCGATGACGGAGCTTGACGGCATGACGCCGATGATGGCGGCAAAAACGCCGAACTTTGATGCGCTGGCGGAAATGTCGCTGGTGGGGAGTGTTCTCACCGTGCCGCCGGGGATGTACCCCGGCAGCGATGTCGCGAACATGGACCTGCTTGGCTACGACCCACGCAAATACTATACTGGGCGTGGCCCGATTGAAGCGCTGGCAATGAGCGTTCCGATGGACAACGGCGATGTCGCGTATCGGTGTTCTTTAGTGTCATCCGACGGCACGACACTGTTTGATAACTCGGCGGGGCATATCTCGACTGACGAAGCGCGGCCTTTGATTGAGCTTCTAGACCAGAAGCTCGGCACCGACAAGCGCAAGTTTTTTCCCGGTGTCCAGTACCGGCACATTATGGCGGAGAAGGGCGGTTCGATTGACCTGCAAACCATCCCGCCGCATGACTTTGTCGGGCAAGCCCTCGCTGGCCGCTGGCCCGAAGGCTCGGGTGCGGAACGCTTGAAGCAGCTTATGTTTGATTCGCTAGAGCTTCTCGACAGCCACCCCATCAACATCAAGCGCCGGGAAGAGGGGAAAGAGCCGGGGAACATGATCTGGCTTTGGGGTCAGGGCTACGCACCGTCCCTGCCGAACTTTCTGCAAACTTACGGCAAAGTCGGTGGGGTCATCACGGCTGTTGATGTCGTGCGCGGCCTCGGACGCGCGACCGGGCTAAAAATTATTGATGTCCCAGGCGCAACCGGGTACATAGACACCGATTATATCGCTAAAGCGAGCTATGCGCTGGCGGCTTTGGACACGCTCGACTTTGTGTATATCCATGTGGAGTCGCCCGACGAGTCAGGGCATGAGGGCAATCTAGACCACAAGCTGCAATCAATAGAAGACATCGACAAAAAACTGCTGGCGACACTTAGGGCCGGTATGGCAAAACGCGGCCCATACCGGCTGCTGATTGTGCCGGACCACAAAACGCCGATTTCGCTCCGAACGCACGAAGAAGGGCCGGTGCCGTTTCTGCTGTTTGATTCCGAGAAGCCGCACACAGCGTCCCATTTCCCGTTTGACGAGCGGGCGGTCATTGAGGCCAAAACCCAGGTTGACGATGGCACACGGCTCATCCGAATGCTGTTCGCGTAGTAAAGAAGGAGAGAGTTATTTGCGGATATTAGTGACGGGGGCAGCCGGGAAGATCGGGTCAAAAGTCGTGTTGGAGCTGGTGAAACACGGCCACAGTGTTCGCGCATTAGACAGGCGTCCCCTGCCTGCCGAGCTGCGCGGGTTGGCGGAAGTCGTTTATGCCGATTTTACCGACCCGCTGGCAATGCTGAATGCGGTGCAGGGCTGCGATGCCGTCGCGCATATCGGCGCAATCCCGCAGCCCTACTCGGTGCCGGCGGACGAGACTCTGCGAGTGAATGTCATCGGCACCCAAAACGTGCTGGAAGCGGCCCGTGCGGCAGGCATCGAGAAAGTGATCGTGACTTCAAGTGTCGGTGCACTCGGCTTTTCATTTCCGACTCATCCCTGCCTGCCCGATTATTTGCCGATTGATGCGCTGCACCCGCGTCGGCCCCAGGACGTTTACGGCCTGTCGAAGCTGGCGAACGAGGAAAGCGCTGCGGCTATGACCCGGCTTTGCGGCATGACGACCATCGTGTTCCGTCCGCCCGCCGTCTGGGACCTGGAAAAAGCCAAAAGTCGGGGCTGGCTGGGGCGGATGACCGAGCGGCGTGGGGAGGATTACGACTCGTCGTTCTGGGGCTACATTGACGTCTTCGACCAGGCAGTCGCCTACCGACTGGCGCTCGAGTCAACTCTGACCGGCCACCATGTCTTCTACACGATGGCTGACGATCTTGGTGTCAATGCCTCGGCGGCTGAGCTCACCGAACGCCATTTTCCGGAGCTTCTGCCCTACCTGCCGAACTTGACCGGACAGACATTTTACGATCTTGCTCCCGCCCGTGACCTTCTTGGCTTCAGGGCCGAGTGGACCTGGCGCAGGGTGCTGGAAGGGTAGGAGACCTCGCCCGGCCTCGTTTCAGCACTTGCGGCGTCCTGCCTCAGTGTCGTCCACTCTCCTTACAAAAGGAGAGGGTTAAGATAGAAAAGAGCGGTGGTCACGGAGGGCGCAGCAGGTCACGCAGAGCGCAGAGGGCGCAGAGGGCCGGAACGAGGTCGGGTGAGGTGTTTACTTCGGCCCCGCCGCCTTTACTTCTCCCGAAACCTGTGGGAAGCGCTCGAAGTTTGTACGGAAACGCGCGGCAAGCGCCGCCGCCGCCATGTCATATTCTGCCGCGTCGGCCCAGGTGGAGCGCGGTTGAAGCAGAGTATCGGGAATGCCGGGGACAGACAAGGGAATGTGGAGGCCGAAGACCGGGTCGGTGACGGTCGGGATATCGCGCAAGTCGCCGCGCAGGGCGGCGTCAACCAATGCGCGGGTTTGGTCCAGCGCAATCCGGTGGCCTGTTCCATACGCGCCGCCGACCCAGCCGGTGTTAACAAGGTAGCAGTCGGCGTTGTGTTCGTCAAGCTTTCGGCCCAGCATCTCGGCGTAGCGCACCGGCGGAAGAGGCCAAAATGGAGCGCCGAAACAGGCGGAAAAGTTCGGCTCCGGCTCGGTGACACCCCGTTCGGTGCCGGCCAGCTTCGACGTGTAGCCGCTCAAAAAATGGTACAGCGTTTGCTCCCGCGATAGCCGCGAAATCGGCGGCAGAACGCCAAACGCGTCGGCAGTCAGAAATAAGATCGTTTTTGGATGGCCGCCGAGGCCGGGAATAAGTGCGTTCGGGATCGCCGTAATCGGGTAGGCCACCCGCGTGTTCTCGGTCAGCGACGTGTTATCGTAATCCGCTCGGCGCGTCTCAGGGGCAAGCACGACATTTTCCAAGACCGCGCCGAACTGAATGGCATTCCAAATTGTCGGCTCACTGGCCTGACCTAGCTTGACACATTTTGCGTAGCAGCCGCCTTCGAAGTTGAAAACGCCGGTGTCGGACCAGCCGTGCTCGTCATCGCCAATCAGCGCCCGCTGTGGGTCGGCGGACAGCGTCGTCTTCCCCGTTCCTGACAGGCCAAAGAACAGCGCAGAAGCGCCGTCCGGGCCGACATTTGCGGAGCAGTGCATTGGAAAGATGTTTCTTTGGGGCAATAAATAGTTGAGCACCGTAAAGACGCTTTTCTTGATCTCTCCGGCATACTCTGTCCCGCCAATCAGCCCCATCTTCTGCGTCAAATCGAGCGCAATCACGGTTTCCGAGCGCACTCCGTCGCGCTCAGGGTCGGCCTGAAAGCTCGGCAAATCCAGCAGTGTAAACTCGGGTGTGAAACCGGTGAGTTCGGAGGGGGTGGGGCGGATGAAAAGCTGATGAGCGAACTGGGAATGCCACGCGTATTGGGTGATAATCCGTATCGCTAAGCGCGACTGCGTATCGGCTCCGGCAAACCCGTCAAAGATAAACAGCTTACGATCTGCCGCGAACGCCGTCATCTTTTCCACTAGTCCGGCGAACTTGTCCGGCGAAAGCGGCTGATTGATTTTGCCCCAGTCAACCCGCTCGTGCGTCTGTGCATCGTCTACGAGAAACTTGTCTTTCGGAGAGCGGCCTGTATACTCCCCTGTCTTTGCCGTCAGCGCCCCGGTCGAAGCAAGTACCGCCTCGCCGCTTTTGAGCGCCTCTTCGGTCAGCTCCGGCACGGATAGATTGGCGTGGAACGTTGCACCGTGTTCGGCAAGCAGCGTGGTAAGATCGGGCAGGGCGGACATAAGCGGAAAACTTTCAGAGAACGCTATTCGCTGACCATCAGGCGGCGGAGCTGGCTGAGGGCACGGTTTTGAAGCCGCGAAACGTGCATTTGGGAGATGTTAAGCTGCTTTGCGACTTCGGCCTGCGACATATCTTTGAAGAAGCGATGAATAATAATCGCCCGCTCGCGGGGGTCAAGCGCCTCCAGGGCATAATCCAAATCGCCGAAGGCTTCTAAACTCAGGAGCGACTTATCTTCCGCACCGACAAACTCCGCAAGAGACAGCGGGGAGCTATCGGAATCATGCATCATTTTACTGTCAAGCGAGACTGTATCGTAAGCATTCCCCAGCTCAATCGCTTCTAAAGTTTCTTCTTCGGTCGCGCCAATTCGCTGGGCAACTTCCTGAATAGTCGGCGGGCGTCCAAGCTTCGAGCTTAACGCCTCCTGGGCTTTGGAGGCCGTTTGGTTCAGCTCCTGCAAGCGGCGCGGGACTTTCAGGCTCCACGCTTTGTCTCGGAAGTAACGCCGGATCTCGCCGACAATCGTTGGGGTCGCGTATGTGGAAAACTTCGTACCGCGTCCCGAATCAAAGCGGTCAACGGCGTTGATCAGACCAATCGTGCCGACTTGAATCAAGTCTTCTAAAGGCTCGCCGCGATTGACGAACTTGCCGGCGAGATAACGCACCAGGTTCTGGTGCATCGCAACCAAACGGTCGCGCATCTGGGTTTCGCGGGAGCGTGCGTAGCGGGCGAACAAGGTTTCAGCATCGTCCTGTGTCCAATCCTGCGCCTTTTTTTGTGTCGTAGGGGTCATAATCGTCCCGTTAGGTATTTCTGTGTGGGTAGGTTTATTTGGGCGTGTACTTGGTCAGCAGGACTGTCGTGCCGGTCGGCGACGTGTTTATCTTGACTTCGTCTACCAAAATCTCCATCAAGAGTGCGCCCAGACCCGCCTGGTCCACTCCGGCCTCTTCCAGCAGGCGGGCTTCCTCGGACGGCGCCGCTTTATCGGCCTCGGCGATATTATCAGTGACTTCGATTGTCAGCGCAACCGTATCAAGCGTACTGGTAATACGAATTGTCGCCGTATCTGTTCCGGTCCGCTCAACCGCGTGGGTGCAGGCTTCGCCGACGGCCAGTCGAATGTCTTCCACCTCATCATAAGAAAACGGAATGCGGCCGGTAATTCCGAGAATGGTCAGCCGGGCGACGCCGACATATTCTGCGCGGCAGGGAATGGTGAGCTGCACGGTTTCGGTGCACGGATCAGCGCCGATTTGCGTGTCGGTCATAGAGTCACCCCTTCTTTGGCGGCGGCTTCTTCTTCGGTCGCGTAAATATCGAAGATTTTGTTCAGGCCTGTGATCTCGAAAATGCGCTGGATCCTCATGCCTGGCCCGACCAGTGCCAGGTTGCCGCCGGCTTCGCGCAGGCGCTTCAGGCCGCCGATCAAGACGCCGAGGCCGGTAGAGTCCAGATACTCGACTTTCGACAGATTAATAATAACGCGCTTCACACCCCGTTCTGCGATTTGCACCAAATCCTGTTTAAGCTGCGGCGACGTGTAAACATCCACTTCACCTTCAATGTCCAGAATGCAGGTTGTTTCGCTGGGAGTGCGGCTGTTCATCGTGAGGTTCAAATTCTCATCTCCTTGTGTCCTACTGTCGCCTAATTACTGTGGGGCTGACACATCGTCTTTGGATAGCTCTGAAAGTATCAGCTCGGCCCGACGCTTTAAATCATCCACTGTCTCGCTCATTTCTTCCTGCGCGGACGGCGGGGGGCGATGTACGATGAGACCGATGACAAGACCCGTCAGTGCCCCCGCCCCTATGCCGACAGCAACAAAAATTCCGATATTGGGGTGCGGGGTTTGTGTAGTCATAGCAAATCTGTAGTCATAGCAAATCCAAAGATTACAGGCGGCGCTGGATAGTCGCCCCGCCGAGAACCGTCTCGCCGGTCAAATCATACAGCACCAGCGATTGCCCCGGCGTGACCGCCCGCAGCGGCGTATCGAAGTAGACGACCAGCTGACCCGGCGTGTCGCCTTCCCGGACTGACGCGGTCACCGGGTCCATGTTGTAGCGTATTTTCGCCAGCACCTGAGGTGATTCCTGCACGCCTGTCCAGCCGACCCAATTTATATCATTGGCGACTAAACCGTCCGCCAGCAAATCTTCATTACCACCGACCGTAATCGTGTTTGTCTCGGCATTAATGTCTACCACATAC
This sequence comes from Armatimonadota bacterium, assembly GCA_043786835.1. Taxonomy (GTDB): domain Bacteria; phylum Armatimonadota; class Armatimonadia; order Armatimonadales; family Capsulimonadaceae; genus JANXMY01. Next base: position 8,598 of record JAYVVR010000399.1, read on the forward strand.
AGCGGAATCGGAGAGCCGACATTGACGCGCTTGCGCTGCCCAATCGTGTAAAACGCGATCCCGTCATGCGTCCCACGCCGACGCCCGCTTGTGTCCACAATGTCGCCCACCTGCAC
>JAYVVR010000400.1:0-8710 GCA_043786835.1 Armatimonadota bacterium
CACCTGCACTGTTTCCGGCGCACGGTCCGTGAGGAAGTCGGTGTACGAGCCGCCCTGGACAAAGCAGATCTCCTGCGAGTCGGGCTTGTTCGAGACGGCCAGCCCAAGCTCCGCCGCAATCGCCCGCGTCTCGGCTTTGTTCGCGACCGCGCCGAGCGGCATCATCGTATGGGCCAGCTCATCCTGAGTAAACCGGTACAGAGCATATGTCTGGTCTTTGTCATGGTCGAGCGCCCGTCGCAAAGTCCAGCGCTGCGCATCTTCGTTGAACTCCGTCCGCGCATAATGCCCGGTCGCAAGAAACTCCGCGCCCAGTCCCCGCGCTTTTGTCATCAGCGCATCGAACTTGACATAGCGGTTGCAATTGACACAAGGGTTCGGTGTCCGTCCGCGCTTGTACTCAGCAACAAAGTCATCAATGACTTTCTCCGCGAAGAACTCCTTGAAGTTCAACACATAGTGCGGAATGCCGAGCTTTGCCGCCACCCGCCGAGCATCTTCCACCGCACCGAGCGAGCAGCAGCCTGCGCCTTTCGTTTCAGTCGCGCTCTCCTGCCAGATCTGCATCGTGATCCCGAGAACATCGTAGCCCTGACGCAGCAACAGGCCTGCCGCCACCGACGAATCCACTCCCCCGCTCATTGCGATTACTACTGTCTGCTTCGCTGTCATAATTTGTTTCTAAGAGACCTACCGCACTGCTTCGTTCATTCTTCACTGCGCGTGGTCCTGCCTAAAGGAAGGATACTGACAGTAAATGCAGGCTCAATCTGTCATTCTCATCTTCCCTTTAGGGAGGACCCTGCGGAGCAAGGTGGTAGGTCATTATCCTGCCAGACGCGCGAGCGCTTTGGCGTAAATCTTTGTGGCCTTGATGAGATCGTCAATCGGCCAGCATTCGTCTTTTTCGTGCGGGCCGCCGTCGCCGTCCCGGCCGCCGAACTCTGCGCCGAAGGCGACCCCTTTGGTCATTGCCCGCGCGTAAGTTCCGCCGCCCATCGTTTTCGGCTGAGTTAAATCGCCGGTTTCGGCCCGGTAGACTTCAAGGAGCGTTGTGATAAGGGGGTCATCCTGGGGTACATAGAGCGGGGGCTGGTCTGTCAGTTCACTCAGTGTCCAGCCTGTACCGTCAATACCCTTTGTCAGACATTTCCGAAGCGTCTCAGAGTTCCAGGTTACGGGGTACCGGATATTAAATGTCAAACTCGCCCGGCCCTCGGCAAGTTTGGCGACCCCCAAGTTGCAGGTCAGCGGTCCGGCGATTTCGTCTGCTCCGGCGATCCCGAGCTTCTCGCCTTTCGTGTCGGATGCCCAGCGCTGGATCTGCTCAATCACTAGGACTTGATCTTCCTGATGGTCGAGCATAAGCAGTGCGTCGCACAAAACGGCGACTGCGTTGACACCATTATTTGGAGTGCTGCCATGCGCTGAGATGCCTTTGGCGATAACGTGCAGGCTGTTGCCCTCGCCGATTTCTTTCGTTGTAATCCCAACGATCGAGTTCAGACGGGCCGCTACCGACGCCCGAGGCAGTTTACCTTCCAGAAACGCTTCAGCGGTATCCGGCACCATATTGGGCCGCTCGCCGCCCGTCAGCGACACTAAATGAATCCGCTCGCCTTCCGGCAGGGCAGACCGAGTCAGCACGGCGTTCGCAATGCCTTTCTCAGCATAGACCAGCGGGAACATGGCGTCGGGCGTGAATCCCGTGGCCGGCATCTCCTCCTGGGCGAAGTAATGCTTGACACACTCGAAGCCGCTTTCCTCGTTTGCTCCCAGTATTAGGCGCACTCGGTGTGTGAGCGGCACGGCGCAGGCTTTCAGCGCGGCGATTGCCCACAGGCCCGCCATGGCGGGGCCTTTGTCGTCGGTCGCGCCGCGTGCGTATATCTTCCCCTCCGCAATTTCCGCCCCAAACGGCGGATGGGACCAGCCAGCTCCGGGTGGCACGACATCCACATGGGCCAGCACCCCGACAATCGGGGCACCGGCAGCGACGCCTGGCGCGGTCCATTCGGCATGGGCCGCGTAGCCGTCCAGGTTTTTCGTCGTCAGGCCCAACGCATCGGCGGTCGCCAGCGCACTATCGAGAGCCTGCCGGGTTTCTCGTCCGAACGGGGCGCCCGGCGCGGCCTCGGCTTCGACACTTGGGATTCGCAGCAGCGCTTGTGTCGTTTCAACGATCTCGCTTCGATGCGTATCTATCCACTCAGAAAGCTGTTTATCTGTGTCAGTAAAATTGTCCAAAGTTGTTCTTTCCCTAGAAGTATTCGTTCTGATTATCCACAAAAAACGGCCTGCCGTCAATGCAGAACAACGACAATTGCTTCCGGCGGGCGGAAGAGGCGAACGGGAACTGCTGAGCCTTCCATTCCCCGGCTGACAAGGAGTGTCCGGCCCTCGACGCGCCGCCGCCCGGCCCAGGTCACGGCACTGCCCGGCGGCAGATGAGGGTGAATCCAGCGGTGCAGGGGCCGGCTGACCCAGTCGAGCAGCATCATCTGCCCGCCGTGGGTATGCCCGCACAGCACGGCCAGCGGATTAAGCCCCGGCAGGTACACGGCATCGGGGTTATGAGACAGCACTAGCCGGGGCGCTTCCGGCTCAACATTATCAAATTTCGCATACCACTCCACCCGCCGCGCCGCGTCTTTATACTCTGTCGGCGTTTGGTAGGTTTCTGCATCGTAATAAAGCTTGGATTCCTGCAAATCGTCCAGCCCGATAATCAACAGCCGCTGCCCACGTACCGTCACTGCCGCCGCAGTATTTTGGAGGACGTGAACACCTGCGCCTTCCAGAAATGCCGCAGCCGGCTCGCCTTGTCCGCCAAAACTGGTGTAGTCATGGTTTCCCAGCACTGCGTACAGGGGAGCGCCAAACTCTGCCAGCACCATTAAGCTAGGCCGAAGCAGCGGCAGATACTTGGGGTTCCCGTCCACATAATCACCACCCAGAAGTATGATATCAAACGGTTCTGCGTCATGTTCCGTTCGCAGTTTTTCTATTTTTGCCCGGAGTGTGCGAGGCCGACTGAAGCGGCCTAAGTGCCAGTCAGTGAGCAGCAAAACGCGAATGGGCGATTGAAACCGCTGCTTGGGGTCAGCGATGTCATGGTGTGTGATTTGGAGACGGCATGGCTCGATCCACCAGCTGTAGGCGGCGAGGAGACTGACAGAAATGCCGAGAAATTTCGGGAGATAACGCATAAGAACCCGCCCCGCCTCGCTCCTCGTCACCCCTCCCGCCCTCCGGGTAGCCAGTGCTGCAGCGGGAAGTGTAAGAGATAGTAGGGCAAGAGATAGTCAAGAAGGACCTGTTTCACAGCTCTTCACCCTCCAATTTCAGCACTGGCTACCCAGGGGCGGGAGGGTATGCCTGCGGTATTACTGCGTATTGGTGAGGGACGAACCGGGGTGGGCTCTCTCCGCCATTCGCGCTTTAATCGCCGCTTCGGCCCCATTTTCCGTCGGCTGGTAATACGGCTGGGTCTGCACCCCATCCGGCAGGTAAATCTGGTCTACATAGCTGCCTGGATACTCATGCGGGTTCAAATACGGCGTATCGCCTTTCGACATCCGCCCGGTGCCGCTGCGGCTGTCCCGAATGTGCTTCGGGACCGGATTAGCCCGCTCGGTTTCGACATCCGCCAGCGCCCGCTTCAGAGCCACATACGATGCGTTCGACTTTGGGGCGGCCGCGAGATACGTCACCGCCTGGGCCAAATTGAGCTGGGCTTCCGGCAGCCCGACATACTCGACCGCATGCGCGGCGGCGTTCGCAACAACCAGCCCCATCGGGTCCGCGTTGCCGATATCCTCTGACGCTAAGATAACCAGACGCCGGGCGATAAAGCGGGCATCTTCCCCAGCGGACAGCATCCGGGCGAGATAATACAGGCCGGCGTCAGGGTCTGAGCCGCGAATGCTTTTAATAAACGCTGAAATCGTGTCGTAGTGCGTGTCTCCGGTCTTGTCGTAGGTCAGCGCCCGTTGCTGCAGCGCTTCCTCGGCAATCGCCTGCGTCACCCGCCGCACGGCATCAGCTTTGCGTGACTCGGGCCGGGTCGTCGTCGCGGCCAATTCCAAAGCGTTTAACGCCGTTCGGGCGTCGCCGTTTGACTTGTCTACTAAATGGGCGCGGGCCTCGGGTTCCAGCACCACGCGCAGATTTCCTAAGCCGCGCTCCGTATCTGAAACAGCCCGGTCAAGCAGCGCCCCAAGCTGTTCATCGGACAGCGATTCAAACGTGAACACGCGGGCGCGGGAGAGAAGCGGGGCATTGACCTCAAAGTAGGGGTTTTCGGTCGTCGCGCCGATCAGCACGACGGTTCCATTTTCGACATGCGGCAGCAGCGCGTCCTGCTGGGACTTATTGAACCGGTGGATCTCGTCAATGAACAGCACGGTTTTCTTGCCGTACATTCGTCTTCGCAGCGCCGCCGCTTCAATGACTTTCCGCAGGTCGGGAATGCCCTGCGTGACCGCTGAAAACGGCTCAAAGTGCGACGCTGTCCGGTGGGCGATAATCCCGGCCAGGGTGCTTTTTCCGACCCCCGGCGGTCCAAAAAAGATTACCGACGTCAGCGCGTCTTCCTCGATTGCCCGTCTTAATAAGCTGTCCGCGCCGAGTATTCGTCCCTGTCCGACAAACTCCTCCAAAGTTTGGGGCCGCATCCGCGCCGCCAGCGGCGTATTCGGGGCCGTCTCAGGGGCGGGCGGCGTGTCATCAAACAAATCCATAGACTCATTGTAGCAGAGAATTATAAAAGAAAAGACACGGGGCTGAACCCCCGTGCATCAAAGGCAATTCCCCGCCTTCGCGGGCATACACGAATCCAACGAAGTCGCCGCCCGCGAAGGCGGGAGCTTGCTCTTTCGAACCCAGCGCGGGTGAGAGTATCCGGCAGAGTCCTATGCCTCAGGCAGTATTGAAGCCAGGGTGGCGGCAAGGCAGTCGAAACAGTCATTCGCCGTAGCAGATTAGTCAAAAAGACTGTGAAACTGAAAAGTAGGGGCAGCAGCCCGGCTATCGTAAACAGCAGCGACCAAAACGGGACAATTACTCGTTGCTTGCGGTTCATAACTCAGCTTTTCTCCCTGACACGAAAACTGGGTACACTGGCTTTATGGATGATGCTATGCTTTCGCTCTTTGACGACGAAACTCCTGCCGCCGCCCCGCCGCCCCTGCCGCCATCGTGGCTGGAGGCGCTCGGGCCGGAATTCGAAAAGCCGTACTGGACGAAGCTGCAAAGCTTTGTGGTGGAGGAGCGAAAGCAGGCTCAGGTGTACCCACCGGAAGAAGATGTTTACTCGGCGTTCCAGCTCACGCCGCTGGAAGAGACCCGCGTGTTTCTCTTAGGGCAGGACCCCTACCATAACGTCGGCCAGGCGCATGGGCTGTGCTTTTCGGTTCGGCCCGGTGTCGAAACCCCGCCGTCGCTGGCGAATATGTACCGCGAGCTGCGCGACGACCTCGGCTGCCGTGTCCCGAATAATGGCTACTTGGTGCCGTGGGCGAAGCAGGGAATACTGATGCTGAATGCCGTGCTGACGGTCCGGGCGCACACAGCAAACTCGCACAAAGCGAAAGGCTGGGAGATGTTTACTGATGCTGCGATTAAAGCGGTCAACGCCCAGCCGAACCCGGTCGTGTTTGTGTTGTGGGGCGGCTACGCGCAAAAGAAACTGCCGCTGATTGATACGTCGCGGCATACCGTTATTCAGTCGGTACACCCATCGCCGCTATCCGCCCGAAACGGCTTCTTCGGCAGCAAGCCCTTCTCAAAGATCAACACCGCGCTGAAGGGGTACGGCACAGCTGAGATAGACTGGCAAATCCCGAATCTTTAGAATCCCGCATAAAGAACCCCTCCCGCTCGTTCCTCGCTCCCTCCCCTGTTAGGGAAGGGCCGGAGTCTCCATACAAGGACGCAGAGGCGCTACTTGCCGCGCCCTCTTAATCTTGCCGCGCCCTCTTGATTATTTTTATTGCCCTTCCCTAACAGGGGAGGAGTTCTACTTCCACGGATAAAAGTTGTACACGAGGCCGCGCCACTCGCCGTGCGGCGCAAAAAACGCGTGAACGTCTTTGTCGGTGACAGGCCGGTTTAGCTCCTTTGCCAGCAGGGCGCGGGCGACGGAGTCGGAGTTGACATGGGCTGGCTTGCCGAGATACAGCAGCAAACACGCCGCGCCGTAAGGGCCAATGCCCGGCAGGGATAGCAGGCGTTTTCGGAGAGTCTCTGCCGTCAAGTCCTCGGTTTGCCAGGCTTCCAACTCCAAACTGCCCTCAGCGATGGCTGCTGCAATCGCATGAACGTAAGCCGAACGATAACCCATCCGCGCTTTCGCTGCAAAATCGTCAAGCGGCACCTCCGCAATTTCAGCAGCGGACGGAAATGCACGGCCTTCCCTGCCGAATTCTTGGACAAGCCGGGCACTCATTGAAATTGTCTGCGCCCAGGTTGTATTGGTTGTTGCGATCACTTTCACGACATCTTCCCAAAGTGTCGGTGACCGCAGCAACCGGCCACGTCGGCAGTCGGCAATGCCGGTCAGCTCGGGCTGTGTACGGCAGTAGGCGTGAAACCCCGTCAGCGGCAGGTCAAGCTGCAGCATACGACTTACCCGTGCGGCCAGTTCAGCCTCGCCGCAGTCCCGGTCGGTTTCAACCTGTACCATGTCATCTGCTGCGCTTATCGTGAGCGTTATGAGCTGTCCGCCGAACTCTTCGGTTCGGACCAGTGTCAACGCGTCTTCGTTCCAGACAAACGGCAGCAGACGCCGCCAGCCGTGGGCGGAGACAGTTTCCAGGAATGAAAAGTCGGACGGGGCTGGAACGAAAAGCCTCATAAAGCTCTTTCTCATAAAGCTCTTTCTTAATAAGCCTTTTCATGGCGCGGGTCACCTGTCCGCAGTGTCAGCAGCAGGGCTAGGGCTGCGAGAACGGCGGACAGCACGAAGACGCTTTCGTAGCCGCCGGCATGGTCGGCCAGCAGGCCGCCGAGCAGCGGCGCAGCAGCACGAGGCAGGGCAGTGACGGCGTTAAATAGGGTCGTGTAGAGGGGAATCTCGCGGGCCGAGCCGGCGTATTCCATCACAATATTGTTGCCGGCGATCCCTGCCCCCGCCGTTGCCAGCGCCAGCAGCACAAAGACGCCGTAAAAGGCTAAAGGCGTCGGTGCAGCCAGCGCCAGCCCCGACGCGGCGACGGCGCACCCGCACGATGCCAGCAGCACATTCTTGTTGCCGCCGTGGTCCCCCCAGGCCCCCCAAAAGAGAGCGCCAAACGAAGTCGCCAGTACCAGCGACGCTGTGTACCCCGCGACACTTTCCGCGCCGGCATGGAGATGATGCTGAGCGTACAGCACATAGAACGGCACGGCCAGCGCCGAAAGCGCCAGCGCGATCTGGCTGTAGAGAAACCGCCGGAAGTTGTGGTTTGTCTGCCAGACCCGCCGACTGTCCCGGCCGTAATGCCCCGAATGCGGGTCGTCATCCGGGCGCGGCTCCCGCAGCGGCTCACGAACAAACCCGAGTGGCAGGCAGCTCACAAGAAGTATGACAAACCCAATCTCAAATCCCACGGCGTACCCGTGCGGAAAGCCCCCCGTCGGACCCGACAGCAGCCGCCGCAAAAGGCTGTCCATGCCGAGGCTAAATACCCCCGCGATGCCTCCCGCGTAGCCGTAGAGCCGTCCCCGCCAGGCCGCCGGAACGCACTTCCCGATGACCACCCAGTACGCAGGCTGATTAATTCCCATCGCCCCGGCATGGACGGCAATCGCGCCGAAGACCGCCGCCACCAGCCAGCCCGGATGGGTGCTGCCCCACAAAAGTGTCAGCGGCGCAAGCGCCAGCAGTGCGAGCCGTTCAATAATCGCGACTTTGAGCAAGAACCCACGGACACGCGGCAGTCGTCCGAGATACCCGACCATCAGCAGCCCCGGCAGACACATCAAGAGATTGTAGACTGCCGGCAGGCAGCCGATAAGCGTATTGCCTGCGCCTAAATGCTTCAAGAAGACTGGGAAGATTGTCGTCAGCGAAAACAACGCCGCGCCGAGCGGCCATCCGACAGCATCAGTCAAACACGCCGCAAAGTTAAATCGCTTATCGGCTGAAGAAAGAGTGTGATCGGGCGGAGAGAGTTTGGTCATACAGTATGCAGGATGTTTGGCAGAACGAGAAGATAAGAACCCTGTCCTAAATGACACGGCCATCAGGCGCAAACTACCGCTCCGCGGCATTGGGCGAGGACGCCGCCGCACGGTTACCGCACAACAGCATGGATGCCGGCATTCCAGACGACGCAGGGCCAGCGGCCGGAAGACCTGAACCTGTGGTTAGACTTCGTGCCCCGGACCAGAAGTGAAGCCCCGAGGCTTGCCTCGGCAGGTCATTCACGACATAGTCATCGACATAGTCACCATTGATGCGATAATGCCAACCTCTTAAAGCAACCATTATACTCGCTTATGTGAGTGAAACTGGCATTTAAGCCGTTTTGTCCAGCAGGCGGCACAAAAATACCGTGTGGCCGGCTCCGATCCGGGCCAGCACGACAATCAGCGCCTCGGTTCCGCGCAGCTTCAGCGTCTTGCGGATAGCATCGGGTTCCTGGGGAAACCCGCGCTTTTTGATGATGACCTGGCCAACAGTGCGGGCTGTGAGTGCGTCTTGCAGCTTCTTCTTACTGTAGGCAAA
>JAYVVR010000401.1:0-3086 GCA_043786835.1 Armatimonadota bacterium
AGCAAAGGGCCGCACATCAGGGCTGTCAGCGCCAGCGCGAGAAAGCGCGGCGACCGGCGTGTCTGCAGTGTTTGTATCATAAAGTCCCTTTCGTAAAGGCTGCCAAGCAGGCACCCGCTTCGTGAGTGTGCTGTCGCATTGTACCCGAAATAGAGTGTTATAAATCCTGACTAGGCAGGTGCGACACCCTGTTTCCGCCCTACAACGTAATAGACCAGCGCACCGACAAAGTGCGTGAAGATGACAACCAGGACCCAAATCAGCTTGGTCGTCGGGTCGGCAAAGCGGCGCTGCACGACATCTACCAGCATGACAACCCAAAATAAGGCCGGCAGCAAAACAAGCGCAAGAATAAAAAGGTCAGCCGGGCTTCCAAAGCCGAAGGCAAGAGGCAGTGACATTGTAGGTTTTTAACTCCTGTGTTGGTTTATTCCCACGCGCCCAATACGATACGGCGGTTGTATAGGGCGTAGGGTTTAATCCTGTCTATACTCGTTACTTATTCCGAAATCTTTATGTGGACGAAAGTATGTCACTGCGTATTAGAAGCCAGCCGCTTGGAAACTCAACCCAAGTCTCTTTGTCAATATGATCCTGTGCCCTTTTAATCGGCTGTCCTGTGAGCGGATTTGGGAAGGATAGCGTTTCTTCAACGTGAACTTTCACCGTGATAATAGCCGTGTTACCGCTAAGATGTAATTCTTGAACTGAGTTTGTTTCTTTCATATTGTCCATGACTTTAAACAAGCTGACGACTCCCTGCCGGATTTCTGCGTAGTTTTCCGTGCGCCCATCTGGTCTTGTTCCGACAAAATCCGGCGAGCACTCCGCCATTGCCCCCTCAATATCTTTACGACTCATCGCAACCTCTTCCTGGGCATGGGCAGCGTTAACCGAGTCAAGACAAGATTTCTCAGACGCAGTTAAGGTCGCCGGATTGAAATGAGGCGCTGTCCGGCTGCATGAGAAACACACCGCGCAGAACAAGACAGCCGGCAGCGCCTGGAACACAAATCTCCACTTGTACATAGTAATTTGCTCCTTCCATGGGACTGGAACAGAGTGTTAGCGCCGCTTGATGCTCATGCTGGTATCGGCAGCGAGTGGCACCGGCTCGGTGCCGTTGATGCGCGGCAGGGCAAGCGCCGGGTCGGGAGCGTCTAAGCGGAGCTGGCCGCTGACAAGCTGGGTGGCGAGCAGCGTTTGGATAACGCCGGTGATCTGGTCGGTGGCGTTGCCTGCCGCCCCGCGTCCGTCGCCGACGCCGCTGATGTTGATCAGTTTGGCATTCGCGAGTGCTTCGGCGATAGATGGGACAATCTGGGGCAAAAGCTCTAATTGCTTCAGCGCAAGATAGGCATTGCCGCCCTGCTGGATGGCTTCGTTGACAGCCCTAATCGCATCAGCTTGAGCTAAACCTAATGTACGGACTTTGACCGCTTCGGCATCAGCGGCGGCTTCGGCCTGGATACGGACACGGGCGGCGTCGGCGTTTGCCTGGGCAAGCTGGGTCGCCTTCAGCTCGGCTTCGCGCTGAATGGCAAGCGCGGTCTGCTTTTTGGCTTCAGCGGTCGCGACAGTCGCGGCGTTTTCGGCCCGGCGCTCGTCGAGGTCGCGCTGCTTGTCGTTGATCGCCTGCTCCGCGCCAAGCTGGGCCTCGCGGGCGCGGCGCTCCTGATCGGCGGCGACAATGTCGGCGTTGGCTTTCGCTTCGACAGCCGACTGACGGCGGCGGGCCTCGGCGACTTCGCTCTGGACTTCTTTGATGTTGAGTGAGTTGAAGACAAGCCCCAAGTCCTGAAGCTCACGCGAACACGCACCTTTGATAATCAGCGCTAACCTATCGTCTTCTTCGACGGGAATGGCGGAAAACGACTTGGCAATGTCCGTGCCGGGGGCCAAGGTCGAGATATTCCGCTGGGCTTTCGCGGAAAACAGCTCGTCATGGTTCAGTAAGTTGACCGCCCGGCGGCCTGTTGACGTGAGAAGATCGCTCAGCGTTGCCGTCTGCTCGGCGGGCGGTTTCGAGAAGAACTTATTCGCCGCCGTCGTAATCATCTCGCTCGAGTCGCCGACGGAGACAATCGCCGATGCTAAAACGCGCACTTTGATCGGCTTCGGCTGCCCGCTGCCGTCCACGTCCGCGGTCTGGTCGGCGATGTCGAGATCAATGTTGATCGCTTTTGACGGGATTGTCGTCCCGGTCGTCATCAGCGGCACTTCGATGGCCTTGCCGGGTCCTTTATAGATGGCGGTACGCCCGTTCAGCGACGATACCAGGCGGATCGTGCCGGCTTCGACCTGGGTCAAAAACCGGCTGATAATCAGCGGGATAAAGATCAGCGCGGCAACAATCGAGCCGACAATGATAAGTGTGCTTTCCATGAGAGTTTCTCCTTGAACGTGTCCCTAAAGTCGTGCAACGCGGCAGGTATTCCGGTGTCCATCTACGCTGATTACGGTCAGCTTTTCACCCTGTTTGATCGCCGGAGCATCGGCCTGGTCGTCGGCTTCAAGGGTTGCCAGAACGCGCACCCACTGGCCGTCAATCGTCAGGCCGACCAGTCCCTGCCCGCGCTCGTCAAACCCGGTGACGGCTTCGGCCTGCCGGGCGATCATGCCTTCTAAAGCGGCGCTCGGCTTTGAGGCAAACCGAAACAACAGGTTCCAAATCGGGCGCACCAGCAGTCCGAAGAAGACCAGGCCGCCGGTGACAGCCAGCAGTGCGGTCAGTATCGCCATCAGATGCACGGGTTTCAATAAAAGGCCTGTTGCGCCCGCGCCGAGACACACGCTGAAGATCGCAAGCGGCGACAGCAGTGTCCAAAGCGGCGACGGTCCGCGCTCACCCCGACTGCTCGTATGCGCCCCATGCCCGTGTTGTCCGCCGTGACCTGTATGCCCGACATGGCTGCCGTGCGACAGTCCCAGCGCGGCCTGGGCGAAGAGGCCGACCAGCCCAATGAGTAAAAGCGTCGTGTAGATCATAAGTTGCTCACTTTCGTCTGCCCCCGTATTTCTTGTGACACGGCAGGGGTGAAAAAGTTGCAGAGTGGCCCCCACCCCCGGCCCCTCCTCCACTTCGT
>JAYVVR010000402.1:0-8690 GCA_043786835.1 Armatimonadota bacterium
CTACTGCCTGACTCTTCTTTTTTGCTTTTTGCCCTCTGCCTTCTTCGCAGAGATGTTTGCCTTGCGGCGATTCGCCAAAGATCGTCCTTCAACGATTAACAAATGAGATTTTTAATGACCAATTACGAAGTCCTGCCGGATACGGATGCTTTAGCGGCGCGGGCCGTTCAGTTTATCAGCGACGCAGCCCGAGAGGCGATTGCCGCGCGGGGACGGTTTACAATTGCGCTGACCGGCGGATCCAGCCCGAAGAAGACGTACGCACTTTTGGCGTCCGCACCGGCTACCCTAGACTGGTCAAAAGCATTTGTGTTTCTTGGCGATGATCGCTTTGTGCCGTACAGCAGCGACAGCTCGAACTTTGAGATGTGCCGGGAGTTATTACTGAGTCATGTACCGGTTCCAAAAGAGCAAATCTTTCCCATTCGTACCGACATGGCGACCAAAGAAGAGGCCGCCGCGCTGTATGCCGAAACGCTCTCCGAAGTCTTCAGCGCGCCGCTGCCTGGGCCGCCGCCGGTGTTCGATGTGATCCTGCTTGGGATGGGCGAGGACGGTCACTGCGCGTCGCTCTTTCCCGGAATGCTAACGCTGGCTGTCACTGACAAATGGGTTGTGTCATCGCCGCCCGGCACCCTGCCGCCGCCGGTAGACCGGGTGACAGTTACGTTTCCGGTGCTGAACGCGGCCCGGAACGTGCTGTTCCAGGTAGACGGCGAGAAGAAAGCATCTGTCGTGCGGGATATCCTGGAAGGCGGGGCTGCCGCGACTGTCCATCCGTCTGCCGGGGTTCAGCCGACCAGCGGAAAATTGCTCTGGCTGCTGGACACTGCCGCCGCAAGTCTGCTGTCAAAGTAGAGAAAAAGTAGAGAAAGGGTGCTGATTGTCGCGAGGGCGTGAATACCGCGTCTTTCGCCTCTCGCCGTTACCCATGAACCCACGCGACCATCTTGCCAATGAACGGACATTTCTTGCCTGGTTCCGCACCGCGATTTCCCTGCTCGGTTTCGGCATATTAATTGCCAAGCTGCGGTTTATCGAAGCTGGGGCGGGACTTGCGGCGGGTGCCGGCATCCGTTCCACTCGCCTCGGGCTAGCGTTTGCTGTCGGCGGGCTGCTGACACTGGTGCTGGCCGCATGGCAGTTCTGTCACACTAGGCGCATGCTCGACCGAGGCGACTACCAATCGCCGGTGCCGGTCATCATGGCGTTTTCCGCTGTTGCCTTTGCGCTCGGCCTCGCGAGCGTGGTTTACTTGGTCAGCATTTCAAAGTAAACGCTCCACCAACCCGTAGCCGATTAATCCGCCCCAAATTGTGCTGAGACCACCCATGAAACCCGCGAATAAAGCATTGCGCCAGGTGGCGTCGGCGTGCATTGCCCGAATTGCCAGCGGACCGAGCGTCAGCCCAATCACCAGCTCGGCGACGATAATATAGACCGGTGTATGGCCGACCATACGGCAGTTTTGATACCGCCACCAGTGCGCGTGAAACGCCATCTCTTCGTAAAACGGGATGTTGACCGCGCCTAGCGCCGCCGTTAGCGCCATGCCAGTCCCTGTCCCAAACTTTTCGATGAAACGGTGGCCGAGATAGCCGATCTGAGCGGCGACAATCATCCAGGCTGTCGGCATCCAAAATGGCGACAATCCCAGCATCGGCGAGCGGGCAGCGCTGTAATCCAGCGTGTGCGTAAACCGGACACAAAGAGCGTCGGCGGCCAGCTCAACAATGCCGAGGCCGAGACCGAACAGCAGCAGGCGGCTAATGACTGTGTCTTTGTAGACGCCGATGTGCCATAAAAAGATGCCGATCGAAACGCAGTTCAGGGCAAGCGCAGTCCGGCCATCCGACCAGGGCCGGTCCCGCAGCAGCGTCACGGTCACCACTGAAAGCGCGACTGTCGCCAGTACTGTCCGCAGGCGCTTTTGTTCTAAATCGCTTCTTTGTTCTAAATCGCTCGTCACTGCGAACCCGCCACCGCATTGAGCGTTTGGGCGAACTGATGGAAAATGGCAAACGCGAACACGGCTACTATGACGACCATCAGCAGCCAGACAACCCACTTGAGAGTCTTCCCAGACGACAGCCGGGACCGAATTTGTGTCCAAATCCAGCTCCGTCCGGGACGATTGGAATGCGCGTGACGGGTCTTCGGCGACGAGGAAACAATCTTCATAAATTACGCTCCTGCGCTTCTATAACGGCAAAGACGCGGTTTGGGTTCGCCCTCGAGACGGTTCTGCTTGAAACATGGTATTATAAAAGGCCATGATTGTACAAAAACAGGGCTGGCGGCAGCTTGATTGGGTGCTGCTCGGAACCGTGCTGCTGATTTGCACGGCGGGCATACTTGCCATTCGCAGTGCGCTCCATCTTGACCTGCATCCGCTGGACATGGTTCGCAAGCAGATTTTTGGAGTTGTGCTGGGCCTGTCGATCGCTGTCGCGCTGGCCCATTCGGACTATGAAGTTCTAGTCAAGCGTTACGCCCGCTACCTGTATCCCCTGAATATCTTTTTGCTTCTTGTTGTGCTGAGTCACTTTGGCGGCCATGCTGCGAAGGGAGCGTCACGCTGGATCAAGCTCGGGCCGGCCGAAATACAGCCGTCGGAGTTTGCGAAGATTATTTTGATTACGACGCTGGCGCTGTTTCTCGCCCAGCATGAGCAGACGATCACCGAGTGGCGGACACTTCTCAAATCGCTGGTGCATATCGGGGTGCCGATGCTGCTGATTGCCAAGCAGCCGGATCTTGGAACTGCGCTGGTTTTGCTTGCGATCTGGTTCGGCATGACTTTGATTGCTGGGGCGAAGCCGCTGCATCTGCTGGCCGTGCTGCTGGCCGGCGCGGCCCTGTTCGCGGTTTTGTGGCAGTTTAACCCCGGGCACATTCTGAAAGATTACCAGAAGAACAGACTGCAGGTATTCTTAAACCCCTCGGCAGACCCACGCGATACTGGCTACCACCTGCGCCAAAGCGAGATTGCGATTGGCTCCGGCGGCATCGGTGGGGAAGGGTACGAAAAGGGCGCGCAAAGCAACGGCAAGTTTATTCCTGAGCAGCACACCGACTTTATCTTCACGATCATCGGCGAGGAAGGCGGCTTCATCGTCTGCTTGGTTTTATTGTCGCTGTATCTGGTTTTGCTGGAACGCGGCGTCGCGGTCATGGCCGAGTGCCGGGACCCGCTTGGGCGGCTGCTGGCCGCAGGGGTTCTGTCCATGCTGACGTTTCACATTGTGGTCAATGTCGGTATGACGATGGGAATTATGCCTGTTGTCGGTGTCCCCCTGCCATTTTTCTCGTATGGCCTGAGCAGCCTTTTGGTCAATCTCTCCGCCGTCGGTCTGCTGCTATCCGTCGCCGCCCGTAGGCATCGGGTCATGTTTTAAGAGCAAGACTTTGAACACCGCTGTCATGCTTGTCGAGGTGCTTGGCGGCGCAATATTTATGGGCGGCGGGTTTTTGTGCGGCTTTTCGATGTTTCGGCGATACTGTGTGTTGTTTTCGGCGGAAGCATCGGCTGGGATCTTGGATACCACTTTGGGCCTCAAGCGGTCAGAAACAGGGTTTCTTGTTCCCGTGCAGCCTTGCCCTCTGGTTATTGACCTGGGGATTGGTCCGCTTTGAGAACCGCATCAAAGCGCCGGCCCCGAAATCTTTAGAGTATGATCTGCCAACCGAGGGTGTCTGGCCCCCACCGCCAGCCTGCGGGCCAGGGTAGGTTCTTCCCAATTTGGGTAAACTCTCGCGAATGCACTTGGCAAAGATTGGAGATAGTGCTGTGTCCCGACTCCGAACCACACTCATTATCGGCTCTTGCTGCCTCTTATGGGCACTTATCGGCTCTGTTCTTGGCCTCCTGTTTCGGCATCCACTGGCAGGGTTGATCTGGGGACTGCTGCTCGGCAGTGTTTACGTTGTCGCCTGCTCCTATGCCGCGCCGAAGTTCCCCGGCGATACTTGGGATGCCAAGCTGCTTGAAAACAGTAGCGCCCCACATCTTTATGAAATGCTTCATGCCCTGTGTGACCGGACCGGGCAGGCACTCCCAACGTTGTTCTTCTGCCCGCGCCCGGAGCCAAATGCTCTTGTGTCGGCAGGGCGGGACGGCGAAACGGCGATTATTGTGACGTCCGGCCTGACGAAGCACTTAGAAAAAGATGAAGTGCAGGCAGTGATGGCCCTGATGGTGGCCCGTCTTGCCACCGGAGAAGTACCGGTGTGGACACTTGCGGCGACACTTGCCGGGGTGCCGGTTGCGGCGGGTTTAAGCTGGCATCGCCGTCCAAATCTTGCGCCCTGGGGCAATTTCTGTCTGTCTTTGACGGCGCTTCCATCGGCATCCTTGATCCGGATGGCCTGGGACGAGAAGTCTCTCACGGCATCGGACTATCATGCCGCGCATTTGACTGAGCAGGCCGGGTCGCTGGCACGGGCGCTTGAAAAGATGGAAGCGAGCCTCACTGAAGAAGGGGCTGAGGCAGGAAACCCGGCGACCGCACTGCTGTTTGCCGTGCCGCCGCTGCTGCCTCTGACCGCCGATGCACCGGCTTGGCGGCGGGGGCTGGAAGCGTTCCCCTTTCGGTCGCCCAATGCGGCGGCGCGGGCGGCACGGTTTGCCGACGTAGTTCCGTCCCATATCCCGGAGCCTGCCGAAGAGTTCCACTTTTTCTAGTCTCTCTTCGGGTAAACTTATGTCCGAGGCTTAAGTTTCTCCTATGTCGCTTTCTCCCGCCAATCTTTCCCAAAGCTGCCCGCTGTTCGCCCCTGCACTTGCCATTCTGAACGACCCAGCGCAAATCGCTGTCTATCTCAAAGACCAGCATCGGGACATTAACCGCCCGGAGGCGTTCCTCGAAAATACCGGCATGGATCTGCTGGCGCATAACACGGCGCTGGTAGACGCTGTCCTGCGCCGCTTGTTTGAGCTGGCAATTTTGCGGGCTGAAGCGAGTGGACACGGGCAGGAAGCACGTCCGGCACTAGCAATTATCGCGACCGGAGGCTATGGCCGCCGCGAGCTGGCTCCGTTTTCCGATGTCGATGTGACGTTTGTGCCGGCACTCGAAGATGACCCCTACCTCAACATCTTGATTAAAGACATGTTCCAGATGGTGATGGACGTCTTTTTGTACGGAGCTGACCTCAAAGTCGGCTATGCCTATCGGATGATCGGGGATTTGGGGCGATTAGACCATCAGACCCAGACGACCCTGCTGGACTCGCGCTTCTTGTGCGGCGATAAAGCGTTATTCACCGAGTTTCGGGCCGAGTTCCGGGCGCACCTGCTGACCGCCGACTTTTTGTTCCAAAAGTGGGCTGAGCGGGAAGGGGTGCTGGCAAAACACGGCGGCGATCAGGTCTACGGGGTCGAGCCGAATGTTAAGGAAGGCGCGGGTGGCCTCCGGGACATCCAGAACGCTGAGTGGATGGGGGAAGTGCGCTGCCATGCCGCCTTGTCCCAGGTTTGGCGCGTTCTAGTTGAGCAAGGCTTTGTGACACCGACTGACGCCGCCGAGATCAGTGATGCCCGCGACTTTTTGCACTGCACCCGCGCGGCGCTTCATATCACCGGCGGGACGGCGCGGGACAAGCTGACCGCTGAAAAGCAGGAAGGGGTGGCTGCCCTGCTCGGCTACCTTGATACGCCCGACGCTCCGGCGGTCGAGAGCTTCATGCGCGACTATTTTTCTCATGCCGCCCGCGCCCGGCGAATCTCCCGCAAAGTGATCGTTCGGTGTTTGGACAGCGAGATTGAGCTTGGCCTCGGGCTGGCCTCAGTGTGCCGCGTTTTGACTGTCGCGGACACAGACGCCGCCGGGCGTGACCCTGCCCTGCCGCTTCATGTCGCCGAACTGTCGCAGGCGTATGGCCTGGCCGTCTCCCCGGCGCTGGACGAAGAAATCCGCCGGTACCTCGCGCAGACCCCGATCCCAAGTGACTGGCCGCTGGCCGGGCGCGTCTTCACCCGTGTTTTGCTCGCGGGCCGAAGGGTTTCCGATACGCTTGACCGGCTTCAAGAGTTCGGCGCTCTGTCCTGGCTGATCCCTGAGTTCGGCCCGCTGATGACACTGATTCCCTATGACGCCGCCCACGACTTCACGGTCGGGGCGCATTCGCTGCGTGTTGTTCGTAACTTGGAGCGGTTTAAGACAAATGGGGAGTTTCCGGAAGGCCGCCGAATCTTCGGCGAAGTCGCGCACTTGGAAGTGTTATACCTCGCCGGGTTGATCCATGACATCGGCAAGCAGTGGCCGACTGGCCCCCATGCCGAGACGGGGGCGGAGGCGGCTGTTCAGATCTGTGAGCGGATGGGCTGGGACAAGGAGCGCCGGGACAAAGTCGTGTTTCTCATTCGCCATCATCTCTTGATGGCCGAAACCAGCCGTCTCCGGGACTTAGCTTTGGAAGAAACGACGAGGGAGTTTGTCCGTCAGGTCCCCGACATGGATTGCCTGCATATGCTGTATCTGATGACTTATGCTGACACGGCAGCAGTCGGGGAAGGAATTTGGACCGACGTTCAAGGCCGTTTTCTTGCCGAGCTGTATGGCCGGGCCGAGGCGCTTTTGTCGTCACCGCCTGCTGGCGACGGCAGCCCACTGCCTGCTGCCGGTCTGGATTTGAAGCGTCAGCGTGAGCGTATCCGTAAAGGGCTGGCCCAGCACAACCTGCCGACGGATATTATTTTAGAGCATACGCGCAGTCTGCCAGCCCAGTATCTCTTAAACACGCCGCTCGAAGACATGTACCTGCATATTGCGATGATTAACCGTCTGCGCGAGACATTCGAGCCGGCGGCAGACTTTAGGAATGAGTTTGGAACTGACTATACCGAGCTGACCTTGTGTGCTTACGATGACCCGAAGCCCGGCCTCTTGGCAAAAATTACAGGGGTCTTGTACGCCCACGACGTGAACCTGCACACGGCCCAGGTCTTCACCCGCGAAGCCAGTGTTCGCATTGCGATAGACACGCTTTGGATAGACTACCGGGGCAAGCCGCTGTCCGCTCACAAGCGCGGTGAGCTTCAGGAGAGCCTGCGCCGAGTATTGCTTGGGGAAATCGGCATCGGCGAACTTTTGCAGTCCCGCAAAAAGCCCCTCAAAGAGCAGTCCATTTACGCCGCCAAGATTGACGAGAATGCGTCCGATCGCTTCAGCTTGCTGGAAGTCAGTGCGCCCGATGAAACCGGGGTCGTCTACCGCTTGTCCCGTGCGATTTCTGATTTAGGTTGGAATATCCACGCTGCGCGTCTCTCAGTTTGGGGCAGCCGCGCCCGTGACGCGTTTTATGTCACCGGCTATGATGGAAACAAAGTCCCCGCCGCCGACGTTTCCCGCCTGCTGTCGGTGCTGCCGCAGGAGGCATGGAGCAAGAAGAAACGCACGGGAGTCAAACCGCTATGAAAGCGATTTTCACTGTTCTTCTGCTTGCCGCCCTTTCTGCCGCGTCAATCGCCAAGCTGGCTGATGAAGCGACTCTGTCCGCTCAAGAAGTGCAGGGCTACCTCGAAAAATAGAAAGACAGTGCAGTATGCCGTTCACAAAACATAGCCACGGCGGATGGGGCGGGAGTGGCGAGACCAAGCCGCTCCGCACCCCGACAGACAAAGGGCCGGTCTTTCCCAGGCGCGGCTCGCACGGCTTTTCGCAGCCCGACGTGCTGCCGCGCCAAACTCCGTGCGCGTCCGGCCCGCGACCCGCCGTCCGAAAAGAACAGAAAGGATCGTAATATGCCAAGTGATACCAACAACGCAACCGAATACAGCGAGAAATACCTGCATGTCAAGCAAAAGGCTGTCGAGCGGGCGCAGAAGCGCGGCGAGACCGGAACCCGCGTCGCCGTGTCCCGCTCTCAGCGCCTGCCGCCGGGTCAGTACCTGACCGACAAGTTTCCCGTGCTGGATTTAGGCGTCCAGCCGATGTTCCTGCCGGACAAGTTCCGATTAACGATTGACGGCGCGGTGAAAACCCCCGTTTCCTTGAGTTTAGACGATCTGGCTGCGCTGCCGTCCATTGCGCTGACGGCGGACTTCCACTGCGTCACGCACTGGAGCCGTTATGACCTGCACTGGACGGGTATTCCGTTTGAGAGCCTGGTAGATTTGGTAGAACCCGAGCCCGGCGTTTCCCACGTCCTGCAGTACGGCAAAGATGGCTATACCACAAACAATGCGCTTGTTGAACTGCTGCACCCGGACGTTATTGTCGCGTTCGCCCTCGACGGCCAGCCGATTCCGCGTGAGCATGGCGCACCCATTCGCATCATCACGCCGCACTTGTACGCCTGGAAAGGTGCGAAGTTTCTGAACCGCATCGAATTTCTAAAAGCCGACAATCTCGGGTTCTGGGAACAGCGCGGCTACCACAACCACGCCGATCCGTGGACCGAAGAGCGGTTTTCGTAAGCGGCACGGGAAATGGTATACTCTCTTGGAAGGCCGCCCGGCCAGCGATTACGCGGCCCGCTTGTTGGCACGGGCAGTACGGGCGGCCTGTCCGCGTCCCGTTTTTGACCCTGCCGCTCTGAAGGCTTACGCCGCAGAGGATTCGGCGGAAGAGACAGCGCTTGCTGACTCGGAGCATCGGGCTGCGCTGTTGGCGGCCGAGGACCAAGGATGAAGCGAGGCGAAATCTCGATGGTAGATTTTGGTGTGCCATCTGGGCCGGAACAAGCAG
>JAYVVR010000403.1:0-3074 GCA_043786835.1 Armatimonadota bacterium
CTGACCCATCAGCCACTTTCTGTCGTGCGGGCCAAATTAATTATCCCTCTTGAAGTCGGGCAGGGCAAACTGCCTACCGAGCAGCAGTTGTGGAGCGTCGTCAGCGCTTTAGAAACAGGACGCAACAGGTTGATGGAACGCCTTCGGTCTAAAACGTGTTCGCGAAAAAGCGCAGCGCAGGATCACTCCAAGCCCTAAAGACTGAGAAGAATTGTATCATCAATCAGTCTAAATAAACCGCAAGCATCGAAGGGCGGCGGTGCAACAAGACCAAAGGAGTCAAAGCAGATTGTTCTGCCATTTTGATGTCTCCCAAACCCAACAACACCCCATCGGTGCGCCCAAATACTCAGCACGCATTGATGCCGAGGCAGAAGAAGCTGACACTGTAACCAGGGTATTCACTCTATTTTTTGGTTCAGTAATTACTACGCCGCAATCTTTAAGTTTTTGATAGCCTGGGCTTCATATTTGGGCTTGTAGTCGGGGCATTTGTAGCTCTTGGAATACTCTTTAGGGTTCTCAGCATCGGCAACGTAAATCTGGGCCGAATTGACGCCGCACTTTTCCTGGGTGCGGTCGTAGTTGCCGCAGTCATAGCAGCGGCGGAGAATTGTCCAGCAGACGGAGCAGCGCATGGAGCCGACCAGCTCGACGCGGCCGCACAACGGGCAGTGAATATATGTTTCCTGAAAGCCGTATTCTTTGGACTTTAACGCCAAGCGCACTTTGCGGTTGAACTCTTCGAGCCCCCGGTTCAGTTCAGCGCAAGTGGCAAGGAGCTGGTTCATCTGGACGGCGCTCAGATATTCAATCACCCGCTCATCAAGTAGATCTGAGAGCTGCTGGCCGACTTTGTCTATCGCCTTCATGTGCTGCTCGGCAGTCTGCGGGCGGTACGGCTTCGCTTTCTCCGCCCGCGCCCCCAGCGTTTTGAGGAGCTGCTCGGTAATCGCAAGCGAGACTCTGAGAAACGCTTCGCGCTTCTCCGGGTAACGCACAATCGCCCCCATCACCCGCTCGGCATCGCCGACATTCAGCTTTTCAATTTTGATCTTCTCGACCATGCGCTTCTGGGACGCGGGGTCGTGGGCAAGAACCGCCAGGGCGCGGGCGTGGCCTTCAGTGAGGAGAATCTGGCCGGGCTGGGGTGACCGCTGGGTCAGCTCGATTTGGACAAACTGGGGCAGTTCCAGCAGTTCCAAAGACCGGCGTAGGGTCGTTTCTGAGACGCCCAACGTCTTACCGCACTTCTCCCACGACATAAACGTCAGAAGGCCCTGAATGGCGCGGGCTTTTTCAATCGCGTTCATGTCCTCACGCTGAAAGTTTTCGAGCAGGGCGTCGGCGTGGGCGTCCTCGTCGGACATCTCTTTAATCAGCGCCGGGACAGTCGAAAGCCCGGCGATTTTACATGCCCGGTAACGCCGCTCGCCCATGACGATCTGATACTTGCCATCGAACGGGCGGACGACAATCGGCTCCAAGACGCCGCGCTCTTTGATGGAGGCCGCTAACTCGTCCAGCGTGTCTTGATAAAACGATTTGCGGGGCTGGTTTTCATTGGTGATAATCTGGTCCAGCGGCACCTGATGGACTGTCTGGGACTCGGTGTTTTTGGTGTTTGTCAGTGTAGGCATGGGTGGCTCCGTAGGAAAATTCTTCTCTTAGTGGATATTGTCGGCGAACTATGGCATAATCCAGAGAGAAAGTTGAAACTATGTCAGAGCAAGTAACCATTTTGACGGCGGCGGCCTGGGAGATGCGAACGAAAAACCCCGCGCAGGCGCTGGAAATCAGTGTCCAGGCGGTCGCGCTGGCCCGGAGCAGCGAAGAGTTGACATCGCTGGCTCCCGCCCTCTGCATGCAGGGTGTCTGCGCGACGATTTTATTGCAGCATGAATATGCCCGCGGGGCGCTCACGGAAAGCCTGACGCTCAGCCGGCAGATTGGTGATTTGGACACGGAAAGCCGCGGCCTGCATTATTTGGGCATTATTCACTACAGCCTGTCCGAGTATGCCGACGCGGAAGAAAAAGTCCGCGAATCACTGCTGATCCGCGAAAATCGGGACGACAAGGAGGGCCTCGGGGCAGGCTTCAATGTGCTGGGCAATATCGCATACAATCTCTGCGATTACGGCACGGCATTGGAGTGGTATGTGCGCGGCCTCGACGCGCGGGAGCAGGCGGGCGACGAAGCCGGCATGATAGGGTCGCTGTGCAATATCGGCAATGTTTACTCTGAGCGCGGCGAGCATTCCGAAGCCCTGCGCTACCATCAGCGGGCCTTGAACCAGGCGACCCGTGCCGAGAATCCTTCCTGCCAAATGATCAGTCTGAGCGCAGTCGGCTCCGATTACGCTGATTTAGGGCGCTACGACGAAGGCATTGCCGTCTGCCTGCGGGCCATCGCGCTCGGCGAAACACTTGGGAGCTGGGGGCAGGTCGGCGCGGCACTGACATCACTCGGGTTCGCCTACAGCAAGAGCGGCCGGCGGGCCGAAGCGCTGGACGCGTATGCGCGGGCACTGTCCGTCGCCCGATCGGTGCAGGACAGCAAAGTCGAGGCGCACGCGCTGTATTCGGTGGGCGATATTCTCGCGGATGCCGGGGAGCTTGAGGGGGCGCGAACGCGGCTGGCGGAGGCGTCGGCGCTTGCGACGGCGATTGGGGCCAAGCGAACGGCATTTTTGGCGTTCCAAATGCTGTCCCAGGTCTGCAAGCGGCTCGGCGACTATGCCGCCGCGCTCGGGCACTTTGAAGCATTCCAGCGCCTGGAAAAAGAAGTCTTTACCGAAGAATCGGCAGACAGGGCCAAAGCGCTGATTGTCAAGATGGAAGTGGAGCATCATAAGCGGGAAGCGGAAACACTCACTGAGATCAATGCCGCGCTGCAGGCCGCCAATGCACGGCTCGAGAGCTTGTCCATCACCGATCCGCTGACCGCTCTGCCAAACCACCGGGCTTTAGTCGCCGCGCTGGATGCCGCCGCCGCCCATGCCCGCCGCAGCGGAGAGCCATGCGCCCTGCTGTTTCTCGATATTGACCACTTCAAAAGAATCAACGACACCT
>JAYVVR010000404.1:0-3068 GCA_043786835.1 Armatimonadota bacterium
GAACGTGGATCATTTGGAGTCTGCCGTTTTACATTGTGCTGACAAGCCGCTTGAAGAGACAGAAACAAAATCTCGCATTGTGGGTCTATCTCTGGACGCTCAGTGCGTTTTGGGACTACTTTCTACGGCATGGTTATCAGCTTGAAACATTGATAAAGCAGCAAGGCTTAGATGCTTGGGGGACCGAATTGCAGGCGCAGTATGACCATGTGCAATGGCTTTCGATTTTCGGAGTGGTTTTCGTTATGGCCTTGCCGCCGTTCAAGTATTTCCACGACAGACGCAAGCTGGTCGCGGCCGGCACTCGATAATTCTCACAACTTACAAGAGACACTATGGCAGATAACACACAAACACAACCAATTAATGGAACAAATGGCGCGGTTGCGGCGGCGTCTACGACGGGGCCGCAGGCCGAGGACGGGCGGCTGCGGGGCATCTCGCGGTCGCTGATTATTGGGGTCGGCGGGACCGGGCATCAGATTATGCTCGATATTCGCAAGCGGCTTGTGGACAAGTACGGCGCACTCGATAAGCTGCCGATTGTGTCGTTTTTACTCTTAGACACCGACCAGGCCGTTTATGCGAAGAACCCGGATTATGATGACGATGTGAATTTGGATACGGCGGACAAAATCCATACGTCGGTGCATGGGGTAGACTCGCTTCGTAAAAACCTGCGGGAGCATCCGCACCTGCGGAACTGGCTCGATCCGCGTGTCCTGACCGGCGATATTGACCAGGGCGCAGGCGCAGTCCGGGCGCGGGGGCGGCTGGCGTATTTCTGGAATTACAATCAAATCGCCCGGCGGCTTGAAGAGCAGATGCTGCAAATTACGAAAGATTCGTCGAAAGAGACGGCGATTCGGAACGGGCTGCAGGTGGGCGAAGGCATCACGGTTTATGTGGTCGGGTCCCTGCTTGGCGGCACCGGGTCAGGGATGTTCTTGGATTTGGCCTACACGGTGCGAAACAAGTTCAAGAACCAACGGATGCTGGAAACGGTCGGCATGTTCTCCATTCCGCCGAACTCGGAAGCGGTCGCGGTGGATAACCGGCCGAATGCCTACGCGGCGCTTCTGGAACTCAATCACTACACGGACCCGACGACGACGTTTACCGCCCAGTACCAAGCCGACATTCCGCCGATGGAGGATGCCGACCCGCCGTTTCGGTATACTTATCTCGCAGATACGTCGTCCCCGGCGGCGCAGCTTGACTCGGTCAAAGACTTGGTCGAGATGATCGGGCATTCGATTTTCCTAGATTTGACGTCCGAGTTCCAGCGGCAGAAGAAGTCCAACCGAAACAACTTCGACCAATTTTTGATTACGTCGGACGGCCTCGGCTGCCCGCAGAACTATCTTGGGTTTGGGCTGTCTGCCATTCAATTCCCAAAAGACAAAGTCATGGCGGCGTGTGCCAATCGTTTGGCAGGCGATATTGTCCGACGCTGGACGACACCTTTGGAGCGCACGGTCAATGTCGGGGCGTTTACCGACCAGGAGCTGGGGCGGCTCGGCATGACCCCGGACGCGGTTCAGCGGCAGGTCTTATTAGGAAACTCGGAAACGGGCGAGACGCTGCGCGACTCGGCTCTCGCCTACTGGCAGGCAGTTGACCGGCAGTATTCGACCGCTTATCCCGGTCACGGCAGCGTTGTCGGGTATCTCACGACGCGCCAGAAAGAGTCGGAAGCGCGGGTTGCCGACACTGATCCAAACCCGGA
Source organism: Armatimonadota bacterium (assembly GCA_043786835.1). Taxonomy (GTDB): domain Bacteria; phylum Armatimonadota; class Armatimonadia; order Armatimonadales; family Capsulimonadaceae; genus JANXMY01. Next base: position 1,730 of record JAYVVR010000404.1, read on the forward strand.
TTTACTCGCGAAACGGCGAACAAATCTTGGCGAATCGGTGTTCCAAATACAGCAGAACCTCGGCGCGACTATCCGGGCCAAAGACAAAGCTCTGCGAGACTGGGTCTCGGCGCGGGTGAACGACCCAAATCATCGGCATACAGTCGCGGCGGCGTCTCTCGACATGATGACCGACCGGTTTCGCGGCTACTTAACCCAGCTTGAAAAGCAGCAGGAGGAGCTGAAAGCGAATGCGTTTTTGGTTGCCAAGCAGCGCGACGACGCGCTGACTTCTATTAATAGTCACTCAGGAGACTTCATGCTTGGGCTAATCGCAACCGCTAAGCGGCGCGAGATTGACGACCAAAAGGACCTGTATCTCGCTGCCGCCCGGCGCTTCGATGCTGAGGCGTTAGACTTCAAGGCGGCAGGCGCAGCGGCGGTGTTTTACGCCCGGATGATTGAGACGGTCAGCGCGCTCCGGGCCGATATGGACCGGTATGTTGAGCGCATGGATTCACTGCGGTCGCGGTTCGAGCGGGCTGAGCGCCATGCAGTCCAGGAGCCGGTGGACGTGAACGGCGAAGTGCTGTTTAACCCTGGACGGCGCGAAACCGACCCAGACACCGGCGCTGACCGGTATGTCGGCGGCGACATTGACGAACGGTACGCGTTTTATGTCGGCAACGCTCAGGACCCGGCTTCAACGGTCGTCAATAATTTAGTCACTGATATTCTCGAAACGCTCGGGACGCGCGGCGATATTTGGGGCATAAAAGACGGTGACCTCTCGCGCCTCAGCGAAGTCATTTTAGACCATGCCAAAGCGGTCTTCCAGCCGATTGCCGAAGAGAGTGTTTTGGACAAGTTTTACGCCAAGTACGGCCTGGACACCGACCGAACCGTCCAGACATTGCGCCGGGTGGTCGCCCTATCCCGGCCTTTCCTGCATTTGCAGGAGAACGCGCCGAACTACACGCATAACATGAACAAGGAGCAAACGATTGTCGGTGTTCTGCACGGGTCGGCCCCGCGCTCCGAAAACGAGCAGCGGTTTAGTTCTATGCTGATGGAATCGGTGCAGAATGTCAAAGACCAGCAGATTACAAACTCGAACGAGTCCGACCAGGTGCTGTTTTTGCATGAGCGGGCGGCGTTCCCCTTGCGGCTTTTGCAGGGCATGGACTCCTATCGCTACGCGTATGATCAGGTGAAGTCGCAGGGCGCGGCGGCAAACCCCATTCATACCCGCACCGATGTTTCTGAATGGGTGCGTATCTCCCCGCCATCCGCTGAGGACCAGAAAGCCGCCTGGCGGACGTTTGTGGTCGGCTGGGCGTCAGGCGTGATTTCGGAAGAA
>JAYVVR010000405.1:0-3068 GCA_043786835.1 Armatimonadota bacterium
ACGACAAGTCCTCGCCCCGAGCGAGTCCGCCTTAGCCTCGAAGTCTCGCCGGAGCTGAATGAAAAGCTGGATGAGCTTTCCGACAAAATCCACGGCTCGAAAAGCGATGTCCTGCGCCGCGCCGTCGCGCTGATGGATATTGCCGTCCGCGCCCGCGATGAAGGGCATAAACTGGGCGTCGCCGACAAAAACCAGCCGCTTTTGACCGAAATCATCGGAATATAAGTTGTCATCCGAGCAAGAGGACGCTGCCGCGAGCCGCGACTTGGCGCTGCCTTCCGCCGTCAACCTTCCTCTACTGGCCGAAGACGTGACTTTCGATATCAGCATCAAGCGTGCGGCCCCGGAAGAGCGACTGGCGACGCTGGAAGAAAAGCGGGCGACGCTCACCGAGAAAACAGCTGCGTCCCGCGAAAAGCGAAGCCGCCGCTTATTGGTCCTGGTCACTCTCTTCGCGGTGCTTGGCCTATGTTTGTACGAGATCTTTTTCGCCCCAGCGGATGAGGGCCGGCGTCAGTTCGCCGAGAAGATGGCTCTTGTCATCGTTGCGTTCGCGGTCGGCAATGCGTTCCCCAGCCTCCTCAAAGAAGACGGTGACGGCAAAGAAAAGTAATACGGAAAGCATGAATACTAAAATGCTGCGGCTGGCTTTAGTGGGCGGCATTGTGACCGGTGCCGTGGTTCTCGCACGGAACAAAAGTGCAGTAGTTGGCCTTGCGCCAAAGCCGCTGAAAGATGCGGTCAAGAGCAGTGCTCTCTACCGTGCCGGCCAGGCTGCACTCAATCGGCGGCGGATCGCGCAGATGGCTGCCGATGGAGAGTTATTCTGCCAGCCGCCGACCCCAGACGAAGCCGCGCAGATTATCCGCGGGTGGGAGCAAAAGGGGCGTCCCCTGCCGGGGCCGGGGCATTTCAAGCAGACCGTGCTTTCGTCCTACCGGCAGAAGTTCGGACTGACAACTTTGGTAGAGACTGGCACGTTTGCCGGAGACACGCCCGCAGCTCTAAAAACCGAGTTCGAGCGCATTTACAGTGTCGAGCTGAACCCGGAATTGGTCCGGCGTGTTCGGGACCGGTTTCAAGGCGAGCCCCATATCACGATTTTGCAGGGCGACAGCGCGGATCGGCTGCCGGAGATCCTGGCTGCAGTCCATGAGCCTATTTTGTTCTGGCTGGACAGCCACTACTCGGGTGGGGTCACAGCGCTCGGCGACCGGATTACGCCAATTTTAGGCGAGCTGGAAACAATCCTCGCTCACCCAGTTCAGGGACACGTTCTGCTGATTGACGATGCCCGCGACTTCCGCCATGACAAAGGGCATCCTTCTCTGGACGAGCTGCAGGCGTTTATCGCCGCCCGCCGTCCCGAGCTTCAGTTTGCCATGGATGATGATATTATCCGCGTGACGCCGAATTGATCCAAACCGTAAACAATGCTTCGTATCAAGCTCTCGACAAACTTCCCAGAGTGGCCACTCATTCGGCAGACGCCGGGCCGGGCCGGGATTTGGGGCGACTGCCAGTTCCTGATCAATCAAGACATTGCCGAGTGTGACTTTTGGGTCGTGTATGACGATGTCCTGCGGCCTGAAGCGACGCGCTGCCCGCCAGGAAACACGCTGCTGATTACCGGCGAGCCGCCCAGTGTCAAGACCTACTCCCGGCGGTTTCTTGCTCAGTTCGGCACCGTGTTGACAAGTCACCGAAATCTATCCCACCCCAATGTCGTCCGCAGGCAGCAGGTGCTCCCGTGGATGGTCGGCGGCCGGTATCTTCGAGAGACTGGGCAATGAGACAAAGAGTACTCCAAGGATTACGAGGAGCTGTCGGCGCTGCCTGTTGTGCCGAAGACAAAGCTGCTGTCGGTGCTATCGTCGAGCAAAACAATTACGCCGGGACACGAGCGGCGTCTCGCATTTGTCGGAGCCTTGAAGCAGTGGTTTGGCGAGGAGATAGACGTTTTCGGGCGCGGCATCCGGGACGTTGAGGACAAATGGGACGCGATTGCGCCATACAAGTACCATGTCGTCATCGAAAACGGCCAGTTTCCCGATTATTGGACCGAGAAGCTCTCCGATACGCTGCTTGCCGGGTCTTACCCGCTCTACGCCGGCTGCCCGAACATCAGTGACTATTTCGCCGAAGACACGCTGACCCCGCTTGACTTGACGGATTTTATGGGCAGCCTGCACGCGATTGCAGCGGCGATTGAGAGCAATCGGTACGAAACCACGGCACAGGCGCGGCAGGACGCAAAAACGCAAGTGCTGAACGAATATAACTTATTCCCGATGCTGGAAGCATTTGTCACTTCAAGACGCAGTGTCAGCAGCAAGCAAGCGATTCGAGTTCAACCGGATAGCCGATTTTCCCGGACGCTGTTATCGCGGGCGAAACAAAGATTGATGCACTGGATCAAGCCGCAATGAATATTCCCCCGAACATCCGGCGCTACGTCAGCGGCAAACTCAAATGGGTGGCGTTTAAGAAAGATTTTCGTGCGTTTGCGGCTTTAAGTTCGGAGGCTGAGGCACGGTTTCCGGTGCGCTGGGAAAACCGACTGTCTTGCCTCTATGATAAAACGACAGCAACGGCGTTCGACCGGCAATACATCTACCATCCGGCCTGGGCAGCGCGGGTTTTAAGCGTCACTAAGCCAGACGAGCATACCGATATCGCCTCGACGCTGGCATTCTGCACGATTATCTCGGCCTTCATTCCCGTCAAGTTTTACGATTACCGTCCCGCCGAGCTCTATTTGAGCGGTCTTGTGTCCGAACACGTCGATCTCACAGCCCTGCCTTTTGAGAGCGGCAGCCTACTGTCGCTGTCGTGCATGCACACGGTCGAGCATATCGGCTTGGGCCGGTATGGCGATCCTTTGGACCCAGAGGGAGACATGAAAGCAATCCATGAACTGAAACGAGTGCTGGCCCCCGGCGGGACCCTGCTGTTCGCGGTTCCACTCGGCAAGCCAAAGCTGATGTTCAACGGACACCGGATTTACTCGTATGATCAGATCATTTCTTATTTCGCCGGGTTGGATTTGGTACAGTTCTCGCTCATTC
>JAYVVR010000406.1:0-3061 GCA_043786835.1 Armatimonadota bacterium
TGCTTCAAAGGCAACTCCCCGCCTTCGCGGGCATCGGAGACAACGACATCGGAACCGCTCTGACATCTTCGCCCGCGAAGGCGGGGGATCGCACTTCAAAGCACGGGGGTTCAGCCCCGTGTTTCCTACTATTTTCCTCATCTTCCTCGCCCCTTGCTCATCTGCCCCACCATTTCGGCTGCGCTCGAAGCCGGCGCATAACATACTGTCCCTACGCACACCGTCGCATACGCCCGCCCGCCGTTGTCCCTCGGCAATCCGCGTCCGCTTGCCTCTGCCGGCGTCAGCGTTTCCACCGTTTTGGCCGGGGCAACAAAACTCCACGCTGCTCGCTGCAACTCCCGTGTCTCCGCGCTATCGTTGTCTCCCACAACCGTAATATGCAGCCCCGGCGCAGTCACCGCTGCCACCGCCCGTGCATACCCCGACGAGAAGTAACCATATTCAGCATACTTGTCCGCGAACAGCTTCAAGGCCCGCTCGGCGGCCTGCCGATACTTGGCGTCCCCTGTAAACCCAGACAACCGTATCAAAGCCTGAGCCGCATCAGCATTTTCGCCAATGTCTTTTTTAGGCCGCGCCAAGTCACCAATGTCTCCCAGTTTAGTACGAAGATCAAAAAAGCCGCCAATTCCGAGTTCTTCCAGTGCCTCTTCTATGAACATTGCTGCGTTCCTAGCTAAGTCAATGTAAACAGGACTGCCGGTTACTTCGTGAAGATCAATCGCCGCGTGAACAAAGGCGGACTGATCAGCAAGCAGGCCAATTCTGCCTTGCGCCTTTTCATCTGCGAAGAAGTGACGCAGAGCAACATAGCCCAATCCTTTCATCTCCTCATCTTCTTCCGCGCCCTGCATCTTATGCAGAAGGAAGCTCATTGCTTTGTCAGCCGCTTCCAAAATCTCTGCCTCACCCGTAATCTTGTACCGAGCAATCAGTGAAGACACCATCAGCGCGTTCCAGTTCGTGTAAACGGTGTGGTCAATAAACGGCGTTGGGAGCGTTGCGCGAATGTCGAGCGGCTGGCCGTAATAGGCTTCTTCGGCGTCGGCGTCCTGACTGCCCGCAAACGCGCCGGTCTCGGGATCGCGCATGTCAGTCAGAAGCCAAGCGTGTGCGGTCTTGACGACTTCCAAATAATAAGGGTCATTCAAGACAACCGATGCCAAGGCATACACGGACGTTAATTTTGCGTTATCTTCGAGCATCTTCTCAAAGTGCGGAACACTCCAGTCGCGGGTTGTGCTGTAGCGGAAAAAGCCGCCGGCGAACTGGTCGTACATGCCGCCATCCGCCATGCCGTGCAGGGTTTTCTCGGCGACCTCGCGCAGCTTTGGGTCCAACGTCCGGGCGTATTCTTCTAAGACTAAGCGCAGAGCGTCAGGGTGGGGGAACTTGGGCTGGGTCCCGAAACCGCCGTAAATTGGGTCGAACTGGCCCTGAATAGACTTCAAGACGTTCGCGGTCGTATTCGGGTCGAACTCGGAGGGCGTTAAGGCTTCGGACGCGGTCCGCTGCTCGCGCATTTCGGCGGTCTGGGCAGCAATTTCGTCTTTTTGATTGGCGTAAATGTTCGCCATGTGGTCCAAAAGCCCAATCATGCGCTTCGGGTCCACATAGGTCTCGCCGTACAGCGTGTCGCCGTCGGGGGTCAAGAACGCAGTCGTCGGCCAGCCACCCATGTTGTAGCGGGCATTAATATCAGGACGCCGGTCGTTGTCCACTTTGATTGGGATAAAGTTTTTGAGAATGCGCTCCTGAACGTCCGGGCTGCTGTACGTGCCTGTGTGGACAGGGTCGCCGGGGATGCCGGTGTCCATGACATGGCACCAGTGGCACCAGACCGCGCCGATGTCAAGTAAAATCGGTTTATCGGCGGCCTTTGCTTCGGCAAATGCGTCAATGCCCCACTCGCGCCAGGGGATTTGTGTATGGTCACTCATAGAGAAAGTGTACCCAATCAAACGCCGTTCGGGAACTTTATAAGATGAGAAGCGCTTAACGATGTATGATATTTACCTCCTGCCTCGTTCCCTCATTTCTTTTCCTCGCTGGCCTGCTGGCACTGGCTTCCCTGCCTGCCGCCGCCGCGCCGCCAGGGTACCACGTCACCTGGAGCGAAGAGTTTGACCAGCCCCTCGGGTCGCCGCCCGACAAAACCCGCTGGTCTTACGACACGGGTGCGACCGGATGGGGCAACGCTGAGCTGCAAAACTATGTGAGCGATACTCAGCACGCGCAGGTTGTCGCTGACCCGGCGGCAGCACACGGCAAAGCACTCCAAATCTTAGTCACCAGCAGCGAGCAGGGGATGACACGCGGCGGTTTTCAGTCAGCCCGGCTTTTAACCCAGAAAAAGTTTACCTTCCAATATGGCTATGTTGAAGCCCGGATTCGAATGCCCTATGGGCAGGGGATCTGGCCGGCGTTCTGGATGCTTGGCGCAAACATTGGCGAGCAGGGCATCGGCTGGCCTGCCTGCGGCGAGGCTGACATCATGGAAAGCAAGGGCAGCAAGCCGGGATGGAACGCCTCCAGCCTGCACGGTCCCGGCTACTCGGGGGGCAGTTGCCTCACCGGGGAATACAACCTGCCGGTCGGTCAGAAGTTCAGCGAGGGCTACCACACGTTCGGCCTGCTTTGGAAGCGTGACTTTATCCAGTTTTCTGTAGATGGCGTCCCCTTCGAGACCCACACCCCAGCAGACATTCCCGGCAGGACATGGGCATACAACCATCCGTTTTTTCTCGTCTTGAACGTCGCCGTCGGCGGCAATTTCTCCGGCAGCCCGGATACGACGACTGTGTTCCCGCAAAAGATGCTCGTTGATTATATCTGTGTGTACCAGCCGAAACCGTAATTTCCCGCCCTAAGCCTCTTGACAATGCCTCGGCGAATCGTCTATACTTCCCTCTGCGCCCTCAAGAAAGTCCGCCGAAGTAGCTCAGTTGGCCAGAGCGGCTGTTTTGTAAACAGCGGGTCACGGGTTCGAATCCTGTCTTCGGCTTTCCAGATCAAAAAGCATCCGTCCGCCATCCATGTGCTCCCCATCGAGACAGGG
>JAYVVR010000407.1:0-3060 GCA_043786835.1 Armatimonadota bacterium
CGGCGGAAGGGCGCTCTGGACACGCTTGACGCCGTCGCCGATCTCATTGCTGAGGGCCGCAAGCTGCGCTTGATTGTCTCAGGTATCGGGCCGGACAGCGACGCTGTTGCCGCACGTGTCCGCGAGTTAAACTTAGACGCGCATACCGAAATCACGGGCTATGCCGATTATGATGCTGCTCCAAACGTCTATCGCCGGGGCGATATCTTTTTATCGCCGACCTATGCCGAGGGCTTCTCGAATACCATTTTAGAAGCCATGGCGAGCGGTTTGCCTGTCGTTTCGTGCTTCGCTGTCGGTGTTATAGACTGCCTGCGGGACGGCGAAAACGGCCTGCTTGTCATGCCCGGCGATATTCCTGCACTGACACAGGCCATTGCGCGTCTTTTAGACGATGCCGGCTTGCGCCGACGCCTCGCCGAGACCGCGTATGACGAAGCGAAGCGCCTTTATTCTTGGCCGGTGATTGCTTCTCAGATTGCCGGCATTTACGAGAACCTGCGCGGCACATCGCCTGATTTGTCCTGGACATTCGACACGCCGCCGGACCCGTCCTGCCGCTTTCGGGCTGCGCCGCATTTATTGTAGAGAGTAGGCATCATGCCGACTGCCCTGTTCCTTTCGCCACACCTCGACGATGCCGCATTTTCCTGTGCCGGCGCAATGCAGGGGTACCACGACCCGTTCAGCGGCTGGAATATCTGCCACTGCACAGTGTTCACCAAGTCGGTGCCGAACCCGACGGGCTTTGCGCTGCGCTGCCAGACCGATAAAAATATCGCCCCTGACGTGGACTACATGGCCCTGCGCCGCCGCGAAGACATCCAATTCGCGCGGATTATGGGCGTCAAAGATGTACGCCACTGGGACTTTGCCGAAGCGCCGCACCGGGGTTACGAGTCGCCTGCAATGCTGTTTGCGGGCATCTTGGACGGCGACGAGATATGGAAGCGGGTCGCTGAGAAGCTGCAGGACTTGGCCCGCGAGCTTGATCTGGCCTGTATTTGGGCACCGCAGGGACTCGGCAACCATGTGGATCATTTGCAGTTAATTCGAGCGGTTCAGGAGACATTCGCCGAGACTTTGATTTGCTGGTATCGGGACACGCCGTATGCCATTCGTGAGCCGAGCGCGAGACAGTCGCCTCTGCTGCCGCTTGATATCCAGGAAAATCCATTTTTGCTGTCTGAAGAAATGCTGGTTCGCAAGATTGCCGGGGCGTGTGCGTATGAATCCCAAATCGGGTTCCAGTTCGGCGGGCCGGATGAAGTCGCCTGCAAGCTGCGCGAGTTTCACAGGGCTGAAGCCGTGCGGTTCGGGCGAGAGGGGTATGTAGAGGCACATATGACCGTGGAGTAAGATGCCACGGAATAAATTCCGAGGCTCGGAACAAACCAGTGCCTGTCAGTGCAGTCCTGGAAGGCACGGGTTTTCGGCAGCCTCGGGTTTCAACCCGCGGCGCGTATTCCGAAGCAAAATAGACAGTTTAATTTTATGACATATACCTACACAGAGGCCATTGACGCATACGCAAAAGCACTGCCGCCGGGCGAGCTTTTAGAGTTTTCGACCGCCCCATTTGACCGGCTCGGCCTCTCCTGCCGGACAGCGACGTTTTTCGCCGAGGACGGACGCACGCGCGGCGGGGCGGGCTATGGGTTTACCGACGCGCAGGCGCTTGTCGGGGCGATGGGGGAGATGACCGAGGAGTTTGCCGCCTCCCGCGCTGTCTTGTCGCGGCCCCGCGAAGCCGGCTCGTATGCCGAGATGGTGCGGGCGCATGGGATCTCAGGTGTCGCTGACCCACTCACGCTGTGTTTGGACAGCGGCGGCGCGTATACACCGGAAACGCCGCTGGAATGGACCCACACAAAACGCCTGACGACCGGCGAAACTGTCTGGGTTCCGGTGGAGTTTGTCGCGACTTACCGGGGCGACGTTGGCGCAAACCCCCTAGTCACGCCAATCACAAACGGCCTCGGTGCGGGTCTCACAGAGTCACAAGCCGTTGTGCATGGGTTACTGGAACTGTTACAGCGGGATGGTAACGGTCTCCAAATCCGGGCGCTTGCCACCGGGACTGCGCTGGATTTAACCACCGTTACCGACCAAGGCGCAAAGCAGCTTTTGGATCTGCTGAACCGGAGCGGTGTTGACGTTGTGGTGAAAGTTGCGTCTGCCGACTTCGGCCTGCCGGGCTTTTACGTCGCCGGGATTGACCGGGATGCGTCACTTGGCGGCCTGCCGATCATGGCGGCAGGCGGCGGCGAGGCAACTCATCCGGTTGCCGAGGTTGCCCTGCAAAAAGCGCTGCTGGAGTTCTGCGCCGCGCGTGCTCGGATGGCGTTCTTTCATGGGCCGCTGGAAACTGTCGCTCGCCTTACGCCGCCCGGCTACTTAGACCGAATGCTGCCGGGCACTGACCCCAACGCGCAGGAGCCGAGAGCGTTTGCCGAAATGGTGCGCTGGCTTGGGCTGTCCCTGGAAGAATTGCGCGGTCTCCTGTCACCCCGTGTGCTGCGCGTTGACCGCTTAGTCGCGTTCTCCGACCTGCCGACGGCAGATGCTGGCCTTACTTCCGACAAAGACGCGCTGCTGGCGGATGTCGCAGACCGGCTTCATGCTGATGGTCTTGACATACTTGTTGCCGATTTCTCAGAGTTTGCGAACGGGGTGCATGCCGTCAAAGTTATCGTGCCGGGCCTGGAAGTCGAGACCCTGAGCTACGGACGGATCGGCGAGCGCAACCTTCGGCGGCTGATGGCCCAGCCGGAGGGGCTTACAGGCATCGGCCCAGCTCCAAATGGCGCTCGTCGGGTGCTGCTGACAGCCGAAGCCGAAGACCGTCTCGGCGGCCCGGCCTGGCTGGATTGGGCCGGGGTCGAGCGCGTCGTCGGCCCGTTGTACGCCTTGTACCGGGAGCCGGGCCGCCACGCCGCACCGCTGGCGATAAGCAGAAGATAAGAACCCCTCCCTCTCGTTCCTCGCTCCCTCCCCTGTTAGGGAAGGGCTAGAGAATAATTAGGAGTGGGCGTCAGAATAATTAGGAGTGGGCGTCAG
>JAYVVR010000408.1:0-3055 GCA_043786835.1 Armatimonadota bacterium
TCGGCAGGGTGATCGTCGCGGATCTCCCGGTCCATCGCATCATGAACCACCTGATGGGTTAGCCGCTCGGCCTGATCCAGATGGTACGCGCCGCCGCGCGAGTTGACCAGCGGGGCCAGATCACTCGGAGACACCAGCAGTCCGACTTCTCGGCGCAGGTCCTGAGACGAATGCAGAGGATCAAGGCCCGCAAGCTGGTCCCGGCGCAGACGCTGGTAGGCATCGGTAATGGTTTCGTCAGCTTCCGACGCCGCATGGGCCGAGCTGTAAACAGGCTCGATACGGGCCGCAGCGGCCGCTTTCAGGGAGTTTGTCGCGCTGTCGTCGAGGTAGCGAACCGTGCGGAGGGCGCGGACATCCTGGGGGCTGATTTCGCCGGCCCGGAGCGCAACTTTATCCGGCAGCAGATGCAGGGACAGCAGGGCGGACAGTACGGCAATCGTGCCGAGCAGCAGCGCAGCCCGGCTCCAGTGCAGACCGGTCAGCCAGTTTCGCAAGGGCTGGAGACGCCAAAAGGGGCCCGAAGAGCGTCCTTCTTTCCCGCGCGGCTTGCGACGGTGCGGCAGACGGCCCAGCGACTTAGAAAATGATGAAGTTAAAGCAGAAGGGTCTCGTGCCATAGGGCAGCGCGGACAAACGACAGGGGAGCGAGGACAATATCTTCTAATTGAAAGGGAACGACGCACGTTTCTCGCCTGTCGTGGAAAAACGTGCGCCGAAAAGGTTATGCAAGAAAGGCTATCTGTTCAGTCCTTCTTTTTCTTCGTTCCGCTTGATTTTGCGAATCGCAGCAGCCCGCGCCTTGCGATTTTTGTCGCTTGGCTTCTCGTAATGCTCATGTTCGCGGGCTTCTTTGAGAATGCCGGTCTGCTGAAGCTGCTTTTTGAAGCGCTTCAATGCGCTGTCAAGCGACTCGTTAGGCCGCACAATAATCTGGGTCAATTTCTCCACCCCCCTGCATATAAAATTATGTCTTCTCGGTGTGTTTGATTACACTAAGGAACACCGCAGTATACCCCGCCCCAAAGCCGCTGTCAAGGACGCATCAAGAAGCGTGTGTTGCTCCATACTCCAGGCGTCCCAAATAAATCAGCCCTTCCAGGTCTTCCACGCCATCAGGGAGATAAGCGGCTACGACACGACCTGTTTCCGCGATTGTTTCGTCGTCCGCCGCGCCCAGCACTCGCGTCAAGTCTCCCATGTCTATCCCTCGACTCGCCCGCATCTTCATTAAGACTAGATAAGGCAGCGAAATCACTGGGAGACCGTTCGGTGCGGACGCCGGGTTTGCGATGGCCTTTGCCGCCCACGGCGCGTCTTCTTGCAGGACATCCAGTGCCATGCCGTCAGGTAGACGCCAATGGCTTCCGCCAATGGAAAGACTGCCCAACTTTTGACAGCCGCCGCTGATTAAGTCAGTGGCAAGAGCAGCAGCGTTTGTTACTTCAATAAGTATATCTAAATCATCGGTAGTGCGCTCAGGGGCATAAAGCCGGGTCGCGACGCCGCCGACAACCACGAAGGGCACGGAAGTGATGGTGCGAAGGTCAAACACGGGGCGTCTCCAAGTTCTGGCCCAGAGGGTTTCCGGGCCACTGCCGCTGCCGGGGCGGACACGTTTTTTCGCCATTTGAATATAGAAACGGCGGCGGATCGAGGGGTCATGCAGATTGATTGTAGATAGGTCAAGTGCCATTTTGGGTTCCGTTGTCTGAGAAAAGTGTCTCGGGCTTGCCTAAGAACTTCGGGCGCGGGTGCGTGATCGTCGCCTGCACCCAGGCGACTTCGACGGCGGCGATTTCGCGCAAATTAAAGCTCCACTGGCCGACATAGGGGCGCCTAGCGGCATCAACGCCGCGTGCATCAATGCCGAGGCGACGGGCGGTAAACAGAGCGCGGGGCAAATGGTAGCGCTGGGTCACGAGAAGCGCAGAAGTCAGATACCCCAGCCATGAATGGCGGGGCTTGTCCCTCACTCGTCCGCCTACGCAAGAAGTGCAGGGTTAGAGCGGAACAATAGGCTGTCTGACAATTCAGCCCGTGCCTGGATATTCAATGCAGCATTTTTATCTGCATTGGCATCTAGGCCACAAGAAAGGCAAAGAAACTTGGACTGGCTTTTTCGGTTCTCTTTGGCACAATAACCACAAGCAGAACAAGTACGACTCGTATTGCGAGGATCAACGAAAACGACGGAAATCCCTGCCGCTTCCGCTTTGTAGACCAAGAATTGTTTCAATTGGTCAAAAGACCAATTGCCGAGAAGCCAGCGCATCTGTCGTCCAAAACCATTCGCTCGTTCCCGAATCCCCGAGAGGTCTTCAAGTCCAAGTGCCTTTGACAAAAGAGAAGCGCGTTGAACCAGTTCTTTGCTGATACAATGATTCACATCACGGACAAACCGAGATTGACGGCGGCGCGTCTTTTGGAGCCGCTTATACGCAGAGCGCGTTTTGCGCTTTTGGAGATGCCTTCGATGCTCTTTAACACGCTGGCGTATTGCCTTGACTACCGAGCCTGAATACTGATTACCCTCACTATCAGTGGCAATCTCCGTGATACCGAGGTCAATACCAAGAACGCCCACAGGGTTAATCGGTGGCGGGGTCGGCAGGTCAATCGTGACATACAGGTAGAAAATGCCGTCTCGCGAGATAAGGTCAGCCTGCCCTTTCCTGCGGTCAATTCGCGTTGCCTGATAGTCACCGAAGCGAAGCGGGATAAGTTCGCGCCCTGTCAGCGTCAGAAGCGAGACATGAGATACGCCCTGAAAGGACATGATGCGCTCATCGTAAATCATAGCCCCATGTGGGTGAAACGTCGGCTGAATGTTCTTATCTCGCTTGTAGGCTTCCACGGCCTTACTGATGCACCGCACCGCCATTTGAGACGACAAGCCATAGTCTGCACGCAGAGTGCCATAGACGAACGGCTGCAAAGCAATCTTGTTTGCCATGCGCTTCTTGAAAGCGACCTCGGCAACATAATCACAGCCTCGGTTGAAAGCCTCTACCGTTTGGAGTAAGGTTTGGTGCTGCGGCGGCGTTGTATCTAG
>JAYVVR010000409.1:0-8609 GCA_043786835.1 Armatimonadota bacterium
GCCGGATGGTCAAGGGCAAAGTTGAAGCCGATAATGAACAAGTAGTGCTGGCAAAGCTGCATGAGCAGTCGTTCCACGTCGTCTCGCTCGGGGAGTCAAAAGCTGGCTTTAAGATGCAGATGGCCGGCGGCAAGGCGACGAAGATCAAGCTGCAAACGCTTGTTATCTTCTCGCGGCAGTTCGCGACCATGATTGACGCGGGCATTCCGATTATCAAGTGTCTGGATATTCTGGAGAGCCAGACTAAAGAAGATGCCATGAAAATGGTCATCAATGCGACCCGCAAAGATGTCAAAGGCGGCCTCTCGCTGACCGATGCCATCGCCAAGCATCCGAACGCATTTACCAAGCTTTACATCAACATGATCCGCGCGGCGGAAATCGGCGGTATCTTAGATGTGATTTTGGACCGTTTAGCAGGATTTTTGGAAAAGGAAATGGAAATACGAGGAAAGATCAAATCGGCAATGATGTATCCCATTATTGTCCTGAACTTTGCCGGCGTCATGGTGCTGGCCCTGTTCATGTTTGTCCTGCCCCGGTTTAAAGAGATCTTTTTGTCTATGAACGTCGAAATGCCGCCGGTGACAATGGCGCTGTTTGCGACCGGTGACTGGCTGCAAAAGTTCTGGTGGGTCGTGATTATCTGCGGCGTCGGCGCATTCATCGGCTTCAAGCAGTACGACAAAACGCCGAGGGGCCATTACAACATTGACAAGGCCAAGCTGAAGCTGCCGATTTTCGGCGACTTGTCGCTGAAGCTGAGCATTTCGCGCTTCTGCCGGACATTCGGCACTTTGATTGCGTCCGGCGTCCCGATGATGCGGTCGCTGGAGATTATCGGGGAAACGTCGGGCAACGCCGTGCTGGCGGAGGCGATCGCCAATGCGCGGGTTTCGATCCGCGAAGGCGCGAAAATCAGTCAGCCGCTGGCGGCATCGGGCTTGTTTCCGTCAATGGTCACGCATATGGTGGATGTTGGCGAGGAAACGGGCCGGCTGTCCGAGATGCTCTGTAAAGTCGCTGACTTCTACGATGATGAAGTAGACGCCATGGTCAAAGGGCTGACCTCGCTGATCGAGCCGCTGTTGATTGTTTCAATGGGCGTTCTCGTTGGCTTTATCGCGATTTCGGTCATGTCGCCGATCTTTAAACTCGTTAGCTCAATTCATTAGAAAGCCCCGCCCTGCGGGGCGAGGGTTCTCGCGAAATGCCGGAGACAATCAGTACCTGGGCGGGGGCGGACCGGCGCGGGCCGAGTCGGCAGGACGATGAAACGCGGGCTAAAAAGCTGCTGCTGGAAATCCGTGCCGGCGGCCCAGCCGCAGCGGCGGCCCGCGACGCGTTAGTGATGCAGTTCCGGCCCCTCGTCCAGAAGCAGGCCCGGCAGTTCTTCACATCGTCGGTTCCGCTGGAAGATTTGGTTCAGGAAGGCTTTCTTGGCCTGATGCACGGGATAGACCAGTACGACCCCAGCCGCGGGGTCAAGCTGATTACCTATGCGACGCACCACATTGACGGCCACTTGCGCCATTTCCTCAGGGACCGCACCCAGATCATCAAAGAACCGGCGTGGCTCCAAGAAATGGCCCAGAAAGTGCGCCGCGAGACGGAAACACTGACCCAGGAGCTTGGCCGGGAGCCGAGCGATGCCGAAGTTGCGCTCTCCCTTGGTTTAAATGAGCCGGAAGTCACGCGTATCCGTTCGACCCGCTCTGTTTTTGCCGTCCAGTCGCTTGACGAAGCCCAGGAAGCGGGGTCATCACGGGTGCAGGTGGCGGAAAGCAATACCCAGGCCGCCCGGACTGAGCTGCCGATTGAAGACAAAGTTGTTCTAGAACACGCGCTGACCCGTCTCAAAGAGATCGAACAGAAAGTTCTGTACTCGTTCTACTACGAAGACCACAGCCAGACCGATATCGCCCGCGCTCTCGGCGTTTCCAATAATTACGTTTCCCATATCCTCAAAAACTCCGCCCGCAAGCTCCAGCAGATGTTCCGCAGCGATGCTGTCCGGGAAGCCGCCTTGCAGCACGAGCAGCGCAGGCGGCGGGTGGCGGCCCACGGCCCCGATGCCCTCCTCGAAGATGCCGAAAGCACCGCGCCGACGATTGTTGACCCTGTCACGAACCTCTACACGCGCCCGTACTTCGATGCCCGTCTGAACGAAGAGCTGTCCCGCGCCAGCCGTCACCAGCTTGAGCTGACAGTTATTCGCCTGCGCGTGGACGGCGACCTGCCCGAAGCGGCCCTATTCGTCCGCATCTCGCAAGTGGCTCGCGAGTGCATGCGCCGCTCGGATTTAGTCGCCCGCGCCGATGACCGCGAGCTGATCGCCCTGCTGCCGCATACCGGCGCTACCCGCGAAACGGTCGTCGGACGCCTGCACACCCAGCTTGCCGAGCTACTGACGACATTCCCTTACCCGTGCGCGTTGACACTAGGCCGTGCGTCGTATCCCGCCCAGCGTTCGGCGTCCGACCTGCTCGCCGCCGCCGATCCCAGCGAGATGATTTAGCCTGTTTACGCTGTGCAGATTTAGGGAGTAACTGTCAACAAGTCACTCCGTCCGACTTCTTGAAGACCGCAAAGGAGATTGTACCAATGAGTATCCCCCCGCCCGTTTGGCCGCCCCAGCCCGGTGTTCCCTCCCCTTACGGAGCGCCGCAGTCCAACAGCAATGGGACTTTAATTCTTGTTCTCGGCATTCTGAGCATCGTCTGTCTGCCAATTCTCGGCCCGGTCGCATGGATACTCGGCAACAATGCCTTGAAAGGCGGCATGGTAGACCCGACCCAGTTAGGCCAGATCAATGCAGGCCGTATTTGCGGAATGATCGGCTCGGTATTCATCGTTCTCGGCCTCATTTATTGGATCGTGATTTTGGGTGTTGTCGGAGCGGGAGCACTACAGCATCCGACTCGAACTTCGTTCCCGGCCCCAACGTCCGGCCCGTAAGGTTTGTGTCAACAGAGAAAAAGCCTACCTCTCGATGTTTGAGTGGCAGGTTTTTTTGGTAACGGCGTTGGTTGTTTTGAGGGCGTTCGTGTTTTCGAGGGCGTGAACGCCCTCGCTAGGGGGCGAAGCACCAAGCCGCCGCCTTCGCGGTGGAAGAACCGGAAACAAGTATCTTGCCCCGCGCCCTCCGGGTAGCCCCTCGAAGCGCCCCTCGGTAGACCAGAGCGGGGTTGAGAGCGGGGTATACCAGTGCTGAAGACGGGTCTTTGGCGCCCCCCACCCCAATAAAACCCCACCCCAATAAAACCCTGGCGAGGGCATAAATGCCCTCGTATTCACCCCTCTGCAACATCCACTCCCTATTTCGCAATCCGCCGCTTCGGTAGCGTCAGCTTGAAATCGTTCCACATCGGCCTGTACCAGTCGCGCTTGGTAACACTGGCGAGGTAGGCGGCAGGAACCAAAGTCAGCACCATGAACATAAGAAAGCAGGATATGTTAGCAAATTCCCGCACAAGATCAGTGTCTTCATTGGACGGAGCCGCGATCCGCCTCCATAACGCCCATGCAGCAACCAGAAGATATGGGACTAACGCGTAGAATGCACTTTTGAGTGCTTGATAAGGATACTTCCAGCCCACAATCAGTGAAGCAGCCGCAGCACTTCCATAAAGCAGAGCATTACTAACCATTGTCACGGTCGCATAAGACATCTATCCGTGATGATAGACCTTGTCACCAGGATTATAAAACATACCCTCCCATAGACAATCGAGTACGAGTGTAACACCTAGCCCACACACCTGCAACCCGCAGCTTAGCAAAACAGCGGTTAAGTCTGAACGGAAGCCTGATTTGCCCGCCTTCCATTCCCTACACAGCTTACGCCCTATCTGTTCCGGGTCGCCGAACTGCACCAACGCGGCGCTCCAAGCCGCATCAAGTGGCTGCCCCTACGCGGTGTTCGTGGCGGCCAACTCTTCTAAATGCTGCCGCATTTCTTCGCGCGGTTCTTTAGAACCGCATTTAGAATGATTATCATCCTTACGTTGTCAGAGACTCTTCTTACAGACCGCGTTCGAGCACGGCCACCGTCTCAGGCCTGGTCAGGGTCGAGGCCAGATTTTGTTGATGCAGGCAAGCTGAGCGGCCTGTTTGTCGTGTGCGGCTTCTTCGACGGCTTGGGTGCCGGTACCGCGCTCGAAGATGGTCGGCAACCCTCGCAGGGCCGTGGCCTTCCACTGGCTGATCTGGTTGGGATGGATGCTGTGTTCCGCGGCGATCTGGGCTAGAGTTTTGTCTTCGCGCAGCACTTGCTGGACGATCTGCGCCTTGAATGCGGCGGTGTGGGTTTTTCGGATTGTCATAGGAGGGGCCTCATGCGGCACACCTTATTTTAGACCATTTTACTGTCTAAATTCTTGGGTCCATTATACAGTCTCCGTCAGCCTGCTTTTAAGCTGCTGTCAATAATCGCTTCCCCGCTTGTCCAGTCTACTGTCACAGACAGAAGCCCTTGCGGCGTCGGGACCGTACCGGAAAGCGTGTCCCAGCCGGCGACGTGCCGGGGAACGATCTCGTAGGACGCAAAACCGGGGGAGGCGGGCCGGACACCAAGAACATGCGTCAGAAACGCATAGGTGGGCCAGGCACTCCATGCATGGCAGTCCGAGCGGGTCGGCTCCGGACTTTCCGGCCAGGTGGAAAGGTGCAGGGCAAGTGCCTGACGCCAGGGGGCCAGCCAGTGATCCCAGAACTGATCCAAATGGCCGGCTTTCGCCAGGGCTTCAATCACATAAAATGTCTGGTAATACGTCGTTTTCGTCAGCGACTCGTCTGTGTGCAGGCTCCGGCACACCCTGTCCCAGGCGTCTGCCGGGATCGCATCTGTTAAAATGCCCCACGCCTGGGCATGCTGCGTGCCGCCCCACTCGGTCCCGGGCCCCTCCCGGAACCGTTCGGCACCGGCATCCCAGAACACCCGCACAATGGCGGCGGACAGACGATCCGCTTCAGCCTGCCAGAAATCAGCCTCGCGGGTATGGCCCATGCCGCCATGGAGACGGACAAAGGCCTGCATAGCGGCCAAGTATTGCAGGCTGAGCGTTGCCGACGGCTGCCCGGCGGCTTCGGGCGCAGGAACGCCGCTGGGGAAGCCCTCCGACCAGTCCACAAAGTTCCACCAGGGCAGCCCGCCGCGGAGGACGCCGTCAGAGTTTAGGTGCCGCCTGAACCATTCCAGCACACCCCGGCAGCCGGACAGGCAGCTCTTCACAGTTGCGGCCTCCTCCGGTGCGTAGCGCGACAGGTCTTCTACCATCAGCACCCAGATCAGGGAAAACGGCGGGATGATCTGCTCCACCCGGCTCGGGTAACGCGACTGGGTCAGCCCTTCCGGCAGCCGGGACCAGTCAAACAACTGAACCGCGCGTGCGCCCAGCCGGGTGTCGCCGGTGGTGACATACGACAGCAGGGCCTGAAGGCGCGTATCGCCGACATACTGCAACTGCTCATAGTAGGGGCAGTCCATGAACGTCTCGGCAGTGCAGCGCTCCAGCGTTCGAAAGTCCGTGTCCAGCACGGTTTGCAGGAGATCAGGCCCGTGCGTAACAGTGAACTCAGCCCGGCGTTTCCAGGGGTAGCCGGTCCGCAGGTAGGAAAAGTCGCAGATTGTCAGCGGCTCCGCTTCCGTCTGAACGGTCAGCGTGAGGAAGCGGAACGCCCGCCAGTGCAGGGGCGAATAGGTTTCCTGACCGCCGCCGGGGAAGTACCTATCGGCGAACCCAACCACTTCCGTCCCGTCCCGGCTGTCGCGGACGCCTTTGTGTCCTTCTTTGGTCAGCGCTTCGGCATAAACGATCTCTACCGACGCCCCCCGCCCGCCTTCCAGGGTGACAATGGGATACCCCAGGGCGTAGTCACCGGCACTGACAAGTATCGTGCGTCGTGACTGTGCCGGGATAATAACCGGAGCCACCTGTGTGCCGGGCCAGTCTGCGAACACGGCGGCGTCCTCGCGCAGCGGCGGGATGTCACGCGGGATTAAGCGCCAGCGGCCGCCGGGGTCGCCGGAACACTCAAAAGGATACGCCTGGAACAGTACCGCCGGCGTTTCCCAGTGCGCGTCTGCGAAGATGGGCTGCTCCCAGCCGTGGGGAAGGCGCATCCCGTCCACGATTTCGCTGGCTCCGATGCCGTAGTAACCGTCCTGCATCGTCACGGGGGCGGGTCGGTAGGCGGTGTCTTTCTGCACCCGCCAGCCGTCGCCTAAGCTCTGCGTACCGGTGGCGCAGACGACCTGACCGGCCGCGTCGCAGGCTTCCAGGAGAAATACGCCCTGGTCGTGCATCTCTGCGATAGGGCTGGGTGCCCCACGGTAAGACTGAACAATCGCGGCCAAAGTGTGTGTTCCGGCGTCGGCCTCCACTGTATACGTTTCATAAACATAGTGGCGCAGGTCCGAGCGGGCGGGGCCGCGTCCGAGCAGCCGTCCATCCCAGTACAGCAGATAGCGACTATCGGCGGAGACGCTCAGACGCAGGGTATGTGCTTCGCCGAGACGCAGCCGAGTCCGAAAGCGGCAGACGGCATAGTCGGTCGGCTCCGCGTTCGGTGCCCAAATCCAGCTTGCTTTCGTGAAGGGGAAAGAAGCAGCGGGGAAAGAAAGGTTCATTGGTTTACAGTTTCCTTGCTAGGTTTACAGTTTCCCTGCTAGGCCGGCGGGCTGCTCCCCGGCAGAGCAGCCCACGCACAGGGCGCAGCCATTTTGCACTCTTCTACTTTCCGGCCTTCAGGCGGCGCTGCAGCCGGTTCAGGGAGCGGCCGGCTCAGATGAATTGGTAGGTCACGAAGGCGATTTGGCGGCTGTCCGGGGACCAGCAGGGAACGTTAATCGTTCCCTGACCGCCGAGCAGCCGTGCCAGCACTTCCAGGGGCTGGGCTGTGGCAGTCTGATCCAGTGCAGTCTCTTCATCCTCGCCAAGTCTTAACAGGCGCAGTGTCACATCCTGGTTTGCCGGGTGGCCGGAGACATCTCCGGCGTAGGACAGAAAGACCAGGAACCGGCCATCCGGGGAGGGATGGGGAAACCAGTTGTTGGACTCGTCTGAGGTGATCTGCTCTAGATTGGTTCCGTCCGCCTGCATACGCCAGATCTGCATCCGTCCGGTGCGGTCGGAGTTGAAGTAAATAAGTTTGCCGTCCGGGGAGTACTCGGGGCCGTCATCCAGCCCCGGAGCACCGCCCTGGCCCTGCGCCGTGGTCAAACGGGTCTCTTCGCCGCCCTGTGCGGGGATGGTGAAGATGCCGAATGTTCCTTCGCGCTGCCCGCAGAACACTAAAGTGCTGCCATCCGGCGACCAGCCATGCCAGTAGGAAGGTCCCACCGGGGTGACGCGCTCAGGCGTTCCTCCGGCGACCGGCAGGGTGTAGATCAGGGACTGCCCCTGCTCTAGAGATTGGTCGCTGATCACAAGCTTTGTTCCATCCGGCGAAACACCGTGGTCATTGTTGCATCGCCCGGCAAAGCCCGTCGGAATCAGCTTCAGAGCGCCCCCCGCCACCGGGATACGGTACAATCGCCCGCCACTGTTGACGACCAGCGCCGAGCCGTCGAGCAGCCAGTTGGGCGCTTCAATCAGGGTGGGCGTCACGCAGCAGACACGGCGGTCGGTGGAAGAAATCGTCTGCGTTTCCAGAGTACTGTACAAGACGGGCGGGTCCACCGGGGCTGCAAGGTCTGTGTCCAGAACCACGTCTGAGAAAAGCGCGGTCTCCAAGACATCTTTGTTGTGTGAGCAAACTCCGAGGCCGATGAAGAACGGCTCTGAGAATTCAAGCCGCGTCGCCGCGCCGGAGAACTGCATTTCGCCTTTCTCCGTCGCAAGGAAGAGGCGCACAGAGCGGCCACGCTTCTCCAAGCGAAGCCGGGTAGGCGCTGAGACATTCGCCTGCACTTCCTGCGTGATGTCTCCCGCCGAGCGCCGGAATTGCAGCGAGGTCAGCCCATCCCCATGCAGGACGGCGTCCACATAAGCTGCCCCGGCGTCCAGGCTCTGGCGGATGACCAGGCAGGCTTTCCGGTGCGGATCTTTGCCTTGCTGGAGAAACGACAGGTTTGCGGTGAGGGCGACATCCCCGCACACTTCTTTCCAAACGTAGTAGAACGCATCTTCGGTGCGCCACATATTCTCGCCGCTGCCGGAGACGGTGTAGCTTTTCCCGCCGTCGTGGCTCACGCTTCCCGGATGAAGCACCGTCCCGATATCTGTCTGTCCATCAAAGACTCCCAGCGCCATAGTAGTTTCCTCTCGTATTTCTTGAAGCATATTATCGCTTATTATTCCCTGTCATGCTGCAATCCGTACCCAAAAGTAGCCATAATCTTCGTATGGACATTCGCACTCTGGCTGTGCTCGCTTTCATCGGGCTTTCACTTAAGCTGCCTGCAGCGGCCCAAGCGCCATGTTACCACTGGACTCGGGGGGAGACGGTGCGGTTTTTGATCCAGCGGGATCCCTATTTTTTAGATCCGAAGGCGGCGGTGGAGACAGTGACTTCGGAGGGAGAGTACCGACCGCCGGTAGTCGAGCGGCTGACGGAAAAGGTGCTGACAGTGGCGGCGGACGGGACGGCGACGCTTGCGGTGACGC
>JAYVVR010000410.1:0-3052 GCA_043786835.1 Armatimonadota bacterium
ACAATCAGTGCTGTCCCCGACCCTGAAACGAACGGCGGGGGGAACGCGACCGCCTGCGTCACGACTCCTTCCCCCGTAAGTCTCAGCGTCAGCTCAGGCCGGGCCGGGTCAAGTGTCAGTCTGACCGAAAGCGCC
Organism: Armatimonadota bacterium; assembly: GCA_043786835.1. Taxonomy (GTDB): domain Bacteria; phylum Armatimonadota; class Armatimonadia; order Armatimonadales; family Capsulimonadaceae; genus JANXMY01. The sequence continues at coordinate 136 of JAYVVR010000410.1, forward strand.
AGGTCATCGGCCACATCCCAGACCGTCAGTCCAAGTGTTCGGGCATCAATCCGACGGGCGTCCCTGACAATGAAACCCTCCCCAAGCGGCTTCTGCCGCCAGACTGTCCCGCCGCGCCTATCCGTCACCGCCAGCGTCCCGTTTTCTTCGTTTAAGCGAGCCTCCAGGACGGGGTTTGTCAGGCGCAGCGTTTTTCCGCGCAACCTCTCCGCAAAGGCTCGGGCGCTGCCGTTCTTGATAAGTGAGGCTTCAGCCAGCCAGACCGTTTCCAGTCCAGCTCCCGTCAGCCGAAACTCGACGGTTGCTGCTCCCGCCGGCACAGCCCAGAGCCGCGAAAGCCGCTGCCAATCATGGGTTCCGCTGACTTCGTTCAGCCCCGCCATCCAGTCCAGGACTGCGCCGTCCGTGCCGCGTGTCACGACGCTGATCTGCGCTGTGCCGACACCCGCGCTTTTCACCCATCCCGAGAACGTGAGCAGGTCCCCGGCCCGAACTGGCAGCCGCACGGTCTGAGCGACACTCCAGTCTTTCGTTCCGGTCGAATGCACTTGCAGTGCGGCGTTCCCGCCGTGCCTCACTGCCATATCCACGCTCGCCGTTCCGGTGTTTGGCTCGCGTGTCCAGAGTGGTTCCCATCCCGACAGCCCTGCCGCAAAGCTCGGGTTCGTCAGCAGGTTCGGCGTAAAGTCTGCGCGGCCCGGCAGGGTGCAAAGCAGCAGGAGCAGCAAGGCAAGTAGCGTTCTCATGCCCCACTGTTCCGGTTCCGCCCCCAAAACTCCTGCAAGGGTACGGCAAATAGAGGATAGGCACGGGATAAGAGGGCAGGGGCAAGCCTGGCCCTTACGGGTTGGCTTGCTTTTGGCGGTAGGATTGGGCAGTTTCGCCGGAAAGGCGCTTGAACGTGGCGGCGAAGTGCTGGCCGGACGAAAACCCGAGTTCTAAGGCGATTTCGGTGATTGACAGGTCGGAGCCGGAGAGCATTTCCTGAGCTAAGCGGACACGGACGCCGAGCAGGTACCTGTGGGGCGAAACGCCGACCTCTTTGGTGAAGCACTCGACCAAATGATGCGCCGAAATGCCCGCCATCTGGGCAAGGTCCGCAAGACGCCAAGGGCGGGCGGCCTGATGGTCTAAAAGCTCTTTGGCCCGACGCACCGATGGGTGCAGGCACAGCGGCGGGGCAGGAGGCGACACGGGCGGCGCACACAGGCGGGAGGCTTCCAGCACGAGGGCATCCATCGCCAGGCGCAGGCCGGCGGCACGGTGGGGCAGGGCCAGCGAAATCTCCCGAATGAGCTGCCGGAACGACGGCAGCAGCGCTTCGCCGCTCGTCTGGAAATACACGGTCGCCGGGTCCCAGAGGGCAGGGGAGAGTTCCAGACGGAGGAGGCTGGGCGCGAGGTCAAGCGCAGCGTAAAAGAAGTGGTGCTTGTCGTGAGACCGCTCGTGCATCTGATGAAAGAGGCCCGGCGGCGCGGCGAAAAAGCAGCCCGGCGTTAGGGTGTACGTCTCCTCGGCGTCCCAGCGCGAAATGCCGCTAATCTGCAAATAAAACTCCCAAACCGTGTGGGAATGGCGCGAAATCAAAAGCCGCTGGGACGCCCACTGCTCGCCGGCATGGACAATCTCGGGAACAGACGGCTCAGGCCGCTCGGCATGGAAGCCTGCCAGCAGGTTCGGCGGCTGGGTATACGACGGTGGGTTGCGTGTGATTATAGGCATCTTCCGAACATTCCGTACATAGACCCGAAATTCCTGCAAGACGCAATCAGGGCAAGCGTGTAGAATAGGAGTGTGCAAAGTGCAGGAGACAAACAGATGGAACCGACGATTACGCTAACCCAGGACCAGATTGACTTTTACAACGACAATGGTTTTCTTGCCATTGATGCCATCACGACGCCCAAGGAAATCGAGCGGCTGCGCGGAATCTATGATCATTTGTTCGCGTCGTCGGCAGGCCGCGCCGACGGCAACCAGTTCGATTTATCGGGAGTGGACGAGGAAGGCAAACCGCCCAAGCTGCCCCAGATTTTAAGCCCGCGCAAGTACGCGCCGGAGCTGAACGGTACGCTTTACGAGGCCAATGCCGCTGCCATCTCGCGCCAGCTTCTCGGCGAAGGCGCCAAGTTCGAGTTCGACCATGCCATCTTCAAGCCTGCCGGGAGCGGCGCCCCGACCCCGTGGCACCAGGACGAAGCCTACTGGCACTCGGGAACGTCTTATAATGCACTTTCGGTCTGGATGCCGCTGCAAGAGGCGATCCTTGAAAATGGCTGCATGGTCTTCCTGCCGGGAAGCCACAAACAAGAGATCGCGGCGCACCAGAGCATCGGCGGCGATACCCGCGTTCACGGGCTGGAAATGCTGGACACCGTTGACGAAGCGCGGACTATCGCCTGCCCGCTGCCTGCCGGGGGTGCGACGTTCCACAGCTCGCGGACGATGCATTTCACCGGCGCGAACCGCTCGGCAGTCCCCCGTCGAGCCTATATTTTGGGCTTCGGGACCCTCCCGGTCGCCCGCGAAGATAATCGCCGTTTCCCGTGGCTGGAAGTCCGGCAGACGGCCCGTGATGCCCGCGCAAGCGAAAAAGCGGCGTAGAGGCTATGAAAGATTATGCGTTTTGGACCATGCAATAAATTGCACGGCTGCACGGCGCGGACGCCACAAAACACCCGCTTCGCGGGGTTCGGAACAGATAGCGTACGATTGTTTCCCAGTCCCGCGAAGCGGTACTTCGTAGCGTCCTCGCTGTGTAGCCGTGTGTTTCAACACATGGTTCTTGGAGCCAAACACAGAAAGAGAGAATTATGACACTGACCGAAGCCCAGCAGGCGCTGCTGCCGACTGATGACGAAGTCCGGGCCTACCAACAGCATGGCTGGTACCACTCCAAAACCATCTTCACCGATAG
>JAYVVR010000411.1:0-3037 GCA_043786835.1 Armatimonadota bacterium
ATGGACGTTTGCGGCTGCTGGTCGAGTCTGAAAGCCTCTTTAACGACGGTGTTGCGGCGGTCTTTTTCGCGCTGGCCTTGACGCTTGCACTCGGACAGCCGCTTTCGCCGGCATCAGCGGTTTTAGAGCTGGGGAAGATTTCGCTTGGCGGCATCGGGTTTGGCCTAGCCTGCGGGAGCATTGCCGTGGCGCTGGCGGGCCGGACAGAGGATCATCTAGTCGAGACGGCGCTGACGACGGTAGCCGCTTACGGGTCGTTCCTACTCGCTGACTACTTCGGCATGTCAGGGGTGCTGGCGACGGTCACGGCAGGTCTGCTGCTTGGGAATGTCGGGATACTGGGCGGCGAGGAAGACTCTGTCCTCACCCAGCGTGGGCGCGAGGTGGTGATCGCGTTCTGGGATTTCGCCGCGTTCGTCGCGAACTCTTTGATCTTTTTGCTCATCGGTTTAGACACGGCCCGGCGGTCATTCGCGCATCTCGGGGTCACGGCCCTTGCGCTGGCGATTGGCCTGACCTTGCTGGGCCGAGCCGCCGCCGTTTACCCGCTTTCGCTGCTGTTTGCCCGAAGCCGGCTCGCGATTTCGCGCCCGCATCAGCACTTGCTGTTTTGGGGCGGAATGCGCGGCGCACTTGCCCTGGCGCTTGCGCTCAGCCTGCCGGGGACAATCGCGTACCGGACCCAGATTGTGCTGGCGTCGTTCGCCGTCGTCGCGTTCTCGGTCGTCGTTCAGGGGATTACAATGCCGCTTCTCTTGAAGCGGCTCAAGATATGACCTGCCACCTTGCTTCGTTCATTCTTCACCTCACAGGGTCCCAGGTCTTGGAAACCAAATTATGTCAAAACCAAACTTTTTTCTCTTTACTGTCCTTGCCCTCCTCCTTCTGCCGCTGACACTCTGCGCCGCGCCCAAAGCAAAGCACACCGCAGTCAAACAAACGGCGGCAAATGACACGTTCACGTTTGTTGCTTACGGGGACACGCGGACCAATCCAGTGGAACACGCGGTCATCATCAATGAAATCCTTGGCCTGCATCCAGAGTTTGTCCTGCAAAGCGGAGACCTAGTTTCCGACGGCAAAAACCCGGCGCAGTGGGACCAGTTCACGCAGATTACTCAGCCGCTGCGCAGCGCCCATATCGCCTACTATCCGGCGCGGGGCAACCACGATGTCGGGGCGTACTATCCGAAGTTTGTTACCGAGCCGTTTGATTCTGGCGACAAAGTCAACAAGCTGTATTATGCGTTTACCCGCCACGGCAATCGGTTTATTATTGTGGACAGCATGGGGGATTACGACCCGCGCAGCAAGCAGTACGCCTGGCTTGTGAGTGAGCTTACCAAAGCGCAGAAGACGGCGGTGAATACCTTTGTGATGTTCCACGAAGGGCCGTTCTCGGTTGGGCCGCATGGCTCAACCCCCGAAGCTCAGCAGTATCTGCACCCGCTGTTCGTCAAATACAAGCCGACAGCGGTTTTCTGCGGCCATGACCACTTGTACTACCGGACTGTCCGCGACGGGGTTACTTATCTTGTCACCGGCGGCGGCGGCGCACCGCCCTACAAGCCCGAAAACAAGCAGATCGCGATCCCCGGCGACGTCTACGTTTCTGACATAGATAGTGCTGGGCATGAACTTGCGCCCGAAAAGTACCAGTCGCAGATTTATCATGCGATCAAATGCGATGTCGCCGGCTCGCGTGTCACCATGACCGTCATCCGGCCCGACGGCAGCATCATTGACCATTTCGTGCTGGGGCCGAAATAGCCATGGCACAGCCCGATGAGCTGAGTGAAAGTACTCTGCCTGATCATATCAGCCAGCACATTGAGACGATTGCCGCGCTTCATGCGCGGGGCGAAAGCGATGTCAGTATCCATCAGCGGCTGATTGAGCGCGTCACGGCGTTTCTCGGACGCCCGCTGTTTTTGAGTATCACCATTGCCGTGATTGCTGTTTGGATCTTTTTGAATGTCCCGACCAATTACCCCAATCTCACCCCGTTCGACCCGCCGCCGTTTCCATTCCTCGCCTGGCTGGTCTCTACCGGCGGCCTGCTGCTGACGATAGTTGTCTTGATTACGCAGAACCGCCAGGCGCGTCTCGCTGAGCGCCGCGCCCAGCTTGACCTGCAGTTCAATCTGCTGTCCGAGCAGAAGATTGCCAAAGTCATTGCCCTGATGGAAGAACTGCGCCGGGACATTCCGAGTGTTCGGAACCGCCACGACCCCGAAGCCGAGGCCATGTCCGAAGCCGCCGATCCCCACGCCGTTTTGGATGCCCTGGAGGAAAAGCTGGATACGGCTGAAGAGAACTTAGGCGCGGCCGAGGAGAAGCTGGAAGAGGCGCAGGAGACCATTGAGAACGCGCCGGGGGTATGAGGAGCCGGAGCGAGGAAGTAAACTTCACTCGCTCCTTATCTCCCTCTGTGATGATTGACACCCTCGCCCCAAATTCGGTAAACTCTCCCCGAAATCATTCCCGAAAGAGCAGACTTTGACCCTACCAATTCACCCGCCAACCCTCGCCGTCGTCATCCCCGCCGGGGGCGGCGGGACACGCCTTTGGCCGCGCTCCCGGCAGGCGACGCCGAAGCAATTTCTTGACATCGTGAGCGAGCGCACCATGCTCCAGGAGACCACCGACCGGGTTGAGCTGCTCGTGCCGCCAGAGCGTCTCTATGTCATCACCAATGCCCGCCATGCGGACGCCGTCCGCGCCCAGTTGCCCGAAGTTCCCGCCGGCAACATTGTCGGCGAGCCGGAAGGCCGCGACTCCGCCCCAGCCATCGGGCTGATGGCGGCGATCTTGGAAAAGACACTCGGGCCGGATGCCGTCATGGTCGCCCTGCCCGCTGACCATGTGATCTTGAACCCTGCCCAGTTCGCCAAGATTTTACAATCGGCTGCCGAGGTCGCCGCCGACGGCTATTTAGTCACGCTCGGCATCCCGCCGACCGGCCCGGATATCGGGTTTGGGTACATCCAGAGCGGCGAGACTTTGCGGGCCGAGACGACTGCCGGGGTTCCTATTT
>JAYVVR010000412.1:0-3023 GCA_043786835.1 Armatimonadota bacterium
GTTGATTGGTCGGGCTGTACAAGTTCTCGCTGATGTTCCAACGATAGTGGAGCGTGAACCTCACATAATGCTGCTGGCTCCGTTCCATCCGCAATATAATGTCAGCTCTGTTTATGCCGAGGAGCAAATCCGTCAGGATGTTGCTGGATACATAGCGAGACAGGAAGCAAGACAGACCTCTTATGGCCGCTCTGGCCCGCAAAGCCGTCCGGTTCTATTGCCGCAGCCGCCGTCCGGGGGCAATGCTACTGAAAAGGCCGAGCGGCATCTACTACGCGCGATGGTCAGCGATGACCTCGCTCTTGCGGGTCCGGCGCTTGCGCTGGTGACACCCGAAGACTTTGTTTCGGAAAAGGCCAGAACACTCGCTGAGTTTCTACTGACGCACTGGCGCTCGGGGCAGTCGCTGGAACCGAAAGCCGTGCTGGCGGCGCTTGGGCAGGATGATCCCCGTGCGGACCTGCTGGCGGATTTACTGATGAACCGCGGCGACGAGCCACTGCTGCCTGAAGCCTTGACCGGCGAGATTACGCACCTGAAAGACCGGGCCAAAACGTCGGCACTTTCGCTGCTGAAACAGCGCATTGCGGACGGAACGGCAGATACGGAAACGCTGCGGCAGTTTGCCCGGCTGCAAAGCGAGCTGCGCGGGACACCGAAGTCTCCGGCAGGCCGCGAAGGAAAATGAACGTGCTGACACCCTTAAAAGACGCTCCCCGTGCTGATGACGGCCCGCACAGCGTTTCAGGCGAGAATACACTCACCGAAACTGCGTTCGGCGAACCTATGCTGGACGACGGTCTGGAGTTCCCGGACGAAGACGCGCCTGCTGTCCGGCGGGCGTCCGAGATGGCCTCGGCGGCCTGGGCTGAGGATGGCCGGAGTGCGCCTCATCCTCCGGATGTTGCCCCCGAAGATTTGTCGGGCCTCGAAGGGCTGCCGATGGACGATTCCGTGCGGATGTGGCTGCGCGAGGTTGGGCGAACGCACCTGTTGACTCTCTCCGAGGAAGTCAGGCTGGCAAAGCGGATCGAGCGGGGCGACCAGACCGCAAAAGCGATTCTGACCCAGGCCAATCTGCGCTTGGTAGTCTCAATTGCCAAACGCTACACGCTGCGCGGGATGTCGTTCCCCGACTTGATTCAAGAAGGCAATATTGGACTGATTCGCGCCGTCGAAAAGTTCGATTACCGCAAAGGCTACAAATTCAGCACTTATGCGACGTGGTGGATTCGGCAGGCGATCACCCGTGCGATTGCCGACCAGGGCCGGACGATTCGCATTCCCGTCCACATGGTTGAGACGATCAACCGCCTGGTCAAAGCCAGCAGCCACCTCTTGCAGATGTTAGGCCGGGAAGCGACACTGGAAGAGATCGCCGTCGAGATGGAAGTCACGGTCGAGCGCGTGTCCGAGATCATGCGGATTGCCCCCGAGCCGTTGTCTTTAGAAACTCCCATTGGTGAGGAAGAAGACAGTCGCCTGTCCGATTTCCTGCCCGATGACCTTTCCGACTCCCCCAGCGATTCGGCGACCTTTCAGCTTCTGCGCGAGAAGATTGACGAGGCTTTAACTTCGCTGACCCCGCGTGAGCGCGATGTGTTGAAGATGCGCTTCGGCCTCGACGACGGCTACCCGCACACGCTCGAAGAAGTCGGCAAGCACTTTGAAGTGACCCGTGAGCGTATTCGCCAGATTGAAGCGAAAGCTCTCAAAAAGCTGCGCCACCCCAGCAAATGCCCCCTGAGCGAGTACTTGGAGTAACGTCGCTATGAAGCTCCTTCTGCCGCTGCTGATACCCCGCGCGTTCCTGTCCCACCACGCGCTGCTTCGCAAAAGCTGACGCTGGACACGCCCCTCTGAGCGATAGCCGAACACGAAGATTGGTGCCGTCTTGGTGCACAAAGTTTAGCCCGTGCTTACGGCGACGATGAGCCGGAATACACAGTGGCTGACATCAGATATCAACGGCGCGTCGTGCACACTAACCGCGCATCTCTCTGACGGCTCTGCGCCGGATTATGTCAGCGCGACGTTCAGCGGGAATCGCTTGTCTGATTGGTCGCCGATCCCTGACGGTTTTACGACTCAGTTCACGGTTCGCTACCGGGCCGCGTCCGCCGGTCAAAAGCTGACGATACGCTGGGTGCTCATCGACGTACTGCCGGGACGGAAATATTTCCAAAAATAGCTTGAATTTATCTCTTCGCCCCGTCAGTATTCAGCAAATATACGATAAAATAAAGTTATCAACTTCCCGAACATAAGCATTCGGGGCGGCAGCGGCGGCGCTGCATTTTTCATGCGACCTTCTAGGCGCATTTTGTGGTTTGAAGGGATCAGTAATTTTATGTTTCCTCGATCTTCTGCGTTTTTGGCGCTGAATGCGGCCCGGCTTGGCCTGGCATTTCTCGGTCTTTCAGCGGTGCCGGTCTCCGCGGCACCCGCGTCGGGCTTTCATGCTCTGCCGGGGCATATCCCGGCGGCGGTGGCGTCGGCCCATCTGGTGTCTGCGCTCGATAGCGCTCAGCCGGTCGCGCTGGCGCTGGCACTGCCCCTCCATCACCAAGCGGAGCTTGACGATTTGCTGCGCAGGCTGTACGACCCCGCAGACTCCCGCTATGGACAGTTTTTGACCCCGGAACAGTTTACCGCCCGTTATAGCCCGACCCCTGCCGAGTACGACCGGGTGATCGCTTATGCCAAATCTGTGGGGCTGACCGTCACCGGGACCCATACGAACCGAACGGTGCTGGATGTGTCCGCGCTTGCCGGACAGGCCGGCAAAGCGTTTGGCCTTCATCTTTTTCTCTACAAGTCGCTCGCAAATGGCCGGACATTCTATGCCCCCGATGCCGAGCCGCAAGTGCCGTCCTACTTAGGCGGGCTGGTCTCCGGCGTCGTCGGCCTGTCCAGCGCATCCCGCTGGCAGCCGCACCTGCGCGAAAAGGCGTTCTCGGCAGTCTCGCAGGCGCTGGACCCCTACGCCGCCGGGCATCAGACCGGCTCCGGGCTGGGCGGCG
>JAYVVR010000413.1:0-3022 GCA_043786835.1 Armatimonadota bacterium
GGCTCGGTCGGCACTTGCTCTGGCTTGGGCAGCAGGGCTTCGAGCTTCCCAATATTAATGTAGACGTTGCCCATTTCTGTCCGCTGGACAATCCCCGTCGCAACTTCGCCAATTTTGGCGTTGTACTCGTCAAAGACTTTGCCGCGCTCGGTTTCCCGAAACTCCTGCATCATCACCTGCCGGGCGGTCTGGGCGGCGATGCGTCCGAAGTTCTCCGGCGTGACGGTGACGGGAATCAGCGAGCCGATCTCGGCGTTCGGATCAAACTTCCGCGCCGTTTCGAGGGTCATCTCGGCATGTTCGTTTTCAACGGTTTCGACGACTACTTTTTCCGCTGAGAACTTAAACGCGTTCTTTGTGGTATCAATATGGACTGCGACATCGCCGGCGATATTGTAGTGCTTGCGGTAGGCTTTGCCGAGGGCAACTTCCAGGGTCCGCAGTAGCGTCGCGAAGGGTATTTCTTTTTCTTTTTCGATCTGCCGCAGGGCCTCGATAAAATCGCCGTTCATAGAGTTATTCCACGCTCCCTAACCGTCTTATCTTAACGTCTTGTCCCAAACAGACAGAAAGAGCGGGCGCAGTGCCCGCTCTTTCAGAAGTCTGTGTTCTCTGAAACTGATACGCAATTATAGCATATTTTGTTTGATATTCGTTTGCTTGCCGCTAATCGCCAAAATTGGGTGATGCAGGTGGCTGAGACACCCGATACTATCTTGACACTCACTTGATACTCGGCCGTGCCGAAATGTTCCGCTACAAGCTGCCATCATCGCCGAAAACAAGGGTTTGGTCGGAGATGCCCGTGCCGACCGTATCATGGCTAACGCCGGCAGGGGTGAGCAGACCGTCAAAGTCTTCTTCCGTTGGGATGCGCCCGCCATGCCCGCGCAGGCCGTTCGCGGCGTCAATTTCTTTTTCAATCGGCGTTTCAGTCAGCGCAGCGTTGCGGTCACCAAGCGTATGGTCTACCGGCGCGCCGGCGAGAATGGCGCGGGCCGCGGTCTCGTCAGCGCCGTCCCGAAACGCGGGTTTGTCCGAAACCCCGCTGAGGGGAATGATTGTCTCGCGCGGCGTCGTTTCTAATGCCATACTGTCCCTGCTTTCATGAAGTCTCTGCTCGCTTAGTTAAGAAGAGTCTTCCCGGTCTTGAGGCAGCGTAAACAGCAGGATAAAAAGGGCGAATATAAGGTTCGCTCCTACGGGGTTTGGAACAATATTCGGGGCCGAAATGCAGGGCGCGAACCTTGTATTCGCCCTCATGCATACTCGCTTCGATAGACAGGCCAATTTCGCTTGACAATATCGGCGAAGTGACGGATAATACATCCAATGATGAAATCGGATTTAAGCTGGACAATGACGCTTCACACACTGCTTCAGCAGGCAGCTGCCATTACGGCATCAGACGCCGATGCGGTGCTTTCGCGGCTGCTCGCGCTGGCCGGGGAAGCACTGAACACTAAGACGCTGGCACTGTACCGGCCCTGCGCAGAGGACGCCCTCTGCCTGCATCTCGGGACGGAGACGCCGACATTGCGCCGCCAAGCCGAAGCGCAGACCGCCGATGCCGCCGTGCTGCGCGGAGGAACGGATAACAAAGTCCTCGGGGTCTGGACCGCAAAGCTTTCAGACGCCGTGCGCCCACAGTGGCCGGAAGTCTCGGCGCTGCTGGCCCCGTTTTTCGTGATTGCTCTGCGGCAGATGCGTTGGCAGGACGAGATTACGGCAGCGCAGGCGCAGGTTGAGCGGCGAATCCGCGAAGTCGCAACAGTCTACGAGATTGGGCAGGCGATGGACAAAGTTGAGATTGACCGGCTGCTCGACATGATCACGGAAAAAGCGGCGGCGGTCATGGAAGCCCAGGCATGCTCGCTCCTTCTGCGTGTCCCCGAAACCGATTCCCTGGTCATTGCCGCGTCGTTCGGCCTGCCGAACGACATTGTTGAAAACGCACGAGTTTTTATCGGCAGCTCGGTCGCAGGCCGGGTGGTCGAGACCGGCGAGCCGCTACTGCTGAACTCGCTGGCCGATGATGCCCGGTTTGCCGGCTCCGGCATCGGCAGTGTCGCCGACGTTTCGTCTTCGATTTGTATGCCGATGAAGGACGAGAATGGGACAGTGCAGGGCGTTTTGTGCATTCGCCGCCGGGCCGAAGGATTGCTGTTCACCGACGAAGACCTGCGCCTGTTTTCGATTTTTGCGACTCAGGCCGGGCTTGCGATCAATAACGCCCAGCTTTACGCAAAGCTTTCCCACAAACTCCAAGAGCTGTCCACGCTGGCCGCGCTGACCGAGACAATCACGTCTACGCTGGACTTGGACCAGGTCTTGAACCAAGTCGCCGACAACATTGTCGACGTCGTCCACTTTGAGCGCTGCCGGATTTATCTTCTGGATGCCGAGACAGGCCGGTTCTCGCCGAAGATCGTGCGCGGCTACCACCGGGCGTCACTGGTAGATCTTGACGCCGAAGTCGGCATGGGGACCGGCGTGATTGGGATGGTCGCCCAGCGGCAGATGCCGCTGTTTGTCGAAGACATTGACGAGGCACTGCCGATGGTCAGAGACTACGCCGCCGCGCTTCACATGACTGCGTTTTATGCTCAGCCGATTGTCGCGCGGGGCCGCTGCATCGGGGTTGTCGTCGTGTCGAGCGCCGGACCGCAGCGCGGCATCGTGAAAACCGATATCGAGCTGCTTTCGACGTTTGTGCATCAGGCCGGGATCGCGATTGAAAACGCCCGGATTATCGCGGCCCAGGAAAAACGCTATGCCGAGCTGGCGACGCTGTACGAAGTCTCAAAAACACTGGCGGCGACCTCGGGCGTTCAAAAAGCCGCCCAGACGGTCAACGATCTCGCGACCCAGATTACCGACAGCGATGCCGGGCTGCTTCTCATGTTCGACGATTCACACGAGGGCATGAGCGCTCTGCACTGGCGCGGCGTCTCGGACAGCCTCGGCAAGCGCCTTCGCTCGTTTATCACGCCGGTACCGGTGGCCGCCGGGGCGCGGACAC